>UQTA01000020.1 GCA_900543885.1 uncultured Clostridium sp. | reverse complement strand
CCTGATATTTCTCAAATGGGAAAATACAAATAAGATTCCAACAGAACCGTGGGACACACGGGGATAGCTCGCTTATGCTTTGCCCTATCGGGCAATCGAACGAGAAGCCCCCACTTCAAGCGTTAGCGAAGTGGGGGAGTATGTCACAAGTATTGAAGCACAAGATCCATCTATTTGTAAATTAGCGCTTGGCTAATAGCAAATATAGGAATGTAAAAAGGACTTGCTTCGGGAACAAAACATAAAAATAAGAAAAGCGTATCAGATTAAAAATCGGGTATGTGGCGAACAGTTCTCATACCGTGATAGGAGAATCTATGAGCGCCGGGCGGTTATACGATAAAATCGGAGACATTGCTTATGCAAAAATAGTATTAGTTACACCTGCAGGAATCATATGTAAGGTTTGTAAAAAGAGCCTCATAAGTGAACTGGAAGATACGAATGTGCACCTGGATGGTATAAGAATAGAGGGAAAAGTATAGAGAAGTTAAAAGATGCCCCATATGTTTTCTGAGTATGGTATACTTAATTTATCATGCGAAGGGGGATGAGAAGTATGCCAAAAGGAAGTAATCAGAAATTTAAACTTTACCGGTTGGCCCAGATCATGCTGGAACGGACTGATGAGGAGCATTATATCTCTATGCCGGAAATTATGGCAGCACTGTCAGAATACGATGTGACAGCAGACCGGAAAAGCATCTATAATGATTTGCGGGATTTAAGCGTCTTTGGCATTGAAGTAGAAGGAGAACCCATCGGAAATCGGTATCATTATCATGTTACCAATCGGTCTTTTGAATTGCCAGAGCTGAAGCTTTTGGTGGATGCGATTCAGTCTTCCAAATTTATTACGGAAAAGAAATCATATGCATTGATTAAAAAACTGAAAACACTGGCCAGCAAGTATGATGCGCAGAAGCTACAGCGGCAGGTTTATGTATCAGGAAGAATTAAGACGATGAATGAAAGCATCTACTATACGGTTGATGCGATCCATAATGCAATTTCAGAAAATAAGAAGATTAAATTTCAGTATTTTCAGTGGAATGCCAAAAAAGAAATGGAACTTAGGCATAATGGAGCATGGTATCACATTAGTCCCTGGGGATTATCCTGGGATGATGAAAATTATTACCTGGTAGGATATGATACAGATGCCGGAATGATCAAACATTACCGTGTAGACAAGATGTTACGTATTAAGATATCAGATGAATCCAGAGAAGGAAAAGAACACTTTAAAAAGCTGGATATGGCGGATTACGCAAAGAAGAGTTTTGGAATGTTTGGAGGAAAAGAGAAGACAGTAAAACTATCAGTGCATAATAAGCTGGCAGGAGTGATCATCGATCGGTTTGGGAAAGATGTGATGATGATCCCGGCAGATGAAGAGCATTTTAATGTCAATGTGGATGTACGTGTCAGCAGACAGTTTCTGGGTTGGGTGTTCTCACTGGGATCGGATATTCAGATTGTAGGCCCGGATGATGTAGTAGAACAAATGCGGAAGGAAATTGCCAGATCAGTTGAGCAATACAGAATATAATCTTATCGACAATTATTTATCAAACTATTTGTATCAGTTGTGTTGTACATGTTATAAACAATATCGTTTTTTGACAGCAGATGGATATTGTATTGCGGATAGAATGATTTATTGAAAGAAAGATTTTAGTAACACATAATAGAAAAATGGAGGACGATCAGTATGAACAGAAATTCATTTGGGCGTGTCTTTGCAATCTTTTTTATAACAGTATTAATATTATGTATTAGCGGTTTATTTGGAAAGGCGAATAAAAGCAGCTATCTCTATTCGAACAAATCATATACCAGCAGTAGTTCCGCCTACAAGCCTACGCACAGTGCTGCGTATAGCAGTTCGGCACATAGCGGATCTTCCTATAGAAGCAAATCATCAGGAAACTCCTATCGGGAGACATCCGGCAGTTTAAGCAGCGGCAGCTACAGTAGTAAACCAAAATCAGCGAATAAACCAACATATAATTCTTACGATTCCTATGATGATGGATATGACGATGTTTATATGGATGGGGATTATGATTATGACAGATATGATCGAGACAGTGACTACGCGGATGGGGTAGATGACGCAATGGATGAACTGGGGGAAGATTAATCTAAGAAAAATGGCAGGTGAAACTATGAGACTTAAAAATGTTTTGATTGCTGTTAATGATATGGACAGAGCAATCAGGTTTTATAAAGAAATATTTGGCTTGCAAGTAATCTTAAATCAGGACGGAAATGTAATTCTGTCAGAGGGACTGGTGCTGCAGGATGCAAAGATATGGAAGAAATTTTTGGAAAAAGAGCTGATTTCCAAGAATAATATGTCAGAATTATATTTCGAAGAGCCTGATGTAGAAGCTTTTGTGAGACGGCTGGAAAAATCAGATTTTGAGATTGAATTTGTTAACAAATTACTGATACATAGCTGGGGACAGCAGGTGGTTAGATTTTACGATCCAGATGGGAATCTTATTGAGGTTGGAACGCCAGTGAATTAGGAGATTTATTAATTATGATGAACATACAAATATTTGGCACGAAGAAGTGCAATGAGACAAAGAAAGCCGAGCGTTTTTTCAAAGAACGTGGAATTAAGTATCAGTTTGTAGATATGAAAGAAAAAGGCATGAGTAAAGGCGAATTCATGTCAGTTGCGCAAGTGAATGGTGGAATAGAAAATATGATCAACTGGGATGGAAAGGATCAGGATACACTTGCACTGATCAGATATATTGCAGATGAAGACAAGTTGAAGAAAATTTTGGAAAATCCTTTTGTGATTAAGACACCAGTTGTCAGAAATGGAAAACAGTCAACTTTGGGATATCAGCCTGAGGTGTGGAAAAAATGGCAATAGGCTAAATGTGGGAGCAAAATGGCTCAATCTGATATTAATAAAGGAATGTTAAATAATAGGAAGCCGGCAGAAAGGTTTCATAAAATATGAATAAAGAACTATATCTTGATGGGATGATGGGGCTTATAGTAGGAGATGCGCTGGGGGTGCCTGTGGAATTTTCCAGCAGGGAAGAAATGAAAAAGCATCCGGTGACAGATATGACAGGATATGGAACATATCCCGTACCGGCCGGTTCGTGGTCTGATGACAGCAGTATGGCATTGGCATCCTTGTCTGCGCTGACTCATGGGCATTTAAGAAGCAAAATGCCTTGGATCAGGCTGTTGCATTTTACGAACAGAATAGTGAGAGCAAGAAGGAACTGGCGCATTTTAACAGAATAAGAAATGTAGCAGAATTAAAAGCTATCCCGGAATCACAGATAAACAGCGGCGGATATGTGATCCATTCGATGGAAGCTGCCTTATGGTGTCTGGCACATACAGCAAGTTATGAAGACTGTGTATTGAAGGCAGTTAATCTGGGAGATGATACAGATACAACAGCAGCAATCGCCGGTGGATTGGCAGGAATATATTATGGATATGAAAACATACCGGAAAAGTGGAAGAAAGCGATTATCCGCAGAGAATGGATAGAAGAATTATGCCGTTCCATGTAACGTTAAAAACAGTGTTACGGTTCATGCGTTGCATGACCAACAACGGAATTTGCCATAATAGAAATCTTGTGGTATTTTAAAACTATGAAAATCAAAAGAAAAGGAACATGTGTATATGAAAATATTAGTATTAAACGGAAGCCCAAGAAAAGGAAATTCAGTAGCAGCGATTAATGCATTTGTAGGTGGTGCTTCAAAAAAACATGAAGTGGAAGTTGCAGATGCCTATCAATTAAAAGTAAGTCCTTGTATGGGCTGCGGAGTCTGTCAATGCTATAAAGGCTGTGTTGCTAAGGATGATTCAAACATGATCGTTGATAAAATGGTGGCAGCAGATATGATCCTGTTTGTTTCTCCTGTATACTGGTGGGGAATTACTGCTCAGCTTAAGCTTGTTATTGATAAAGCATACTGCAAAGGTACACTTTTGAAAAACAAGAAAGTAGGCGTGATCATTGTAGGCGGATCTCCAGTAGGAAGCCAGCAATACGATCTGATCCGCGGACAGTTTAATTGTATTTCTAATTATCTGGGTTGGGATATTTTATTCCATAAAGATTATTATGCATCTGCAAAAGATGATCTTTTAAAAGACAAAGAAGCATTGGCTGAATTGGAAGCAGAAGGAAAAAATGTGTGATGATGGCTCAGATCGAAACACAGTGGGATAAAATATTAAAAATAAAAACAACTGGTCGGGATGATTCTCACTCAGATCAATATAATTATCCATATGAGCCAACACCGTATTGCGTATTGGAAAGACTTGCCGGCAGCGGTTTAATCGGAAAGAAGAATACAGTATTGGATTATGGGACAGGGAAAGGCAGAGTATGCTTTTACCTGTCCTATCAAACTAGATGTCGATCCATAGGAATTGAATTTGATGAGAGAATTTACGCAGGAGCGAAAGAAAATCAGGAACATGCAGTATCAGCGGGGCGAACTTCTTTTATAAAAGCGAATGCCGAGAATTATACAGTTCCTACAGAGATTGACCGCTGTTATTTTTTTAATCCTTTTTCTGTAGAAATCCTTAAGGGAGTGCTGGCAAGGATATATGAATCTTATTACGAAAATCCAAGGGAAATAATTCTGTTTTTCTATTATCCGTCATCTGAATATATCAGTTATCTGATGACAGAAGACCATTTGTTGTTTTCAGATGAAATTAATTGTATGGATCTGTTTGAGGGTAATAACCAGAGAGAAAAGATTTTGATTTTTGAGGTAGTATAATGGATATGAGGATTGTGAGAGCACGAAGTGCGAAAAAATCCGTTATCAAAGGGGTAAAAGAATGCAGCAGGATAAAATTTTGGAATTAAAGAAGGGATTGACTACGGCGTTTATTGATCAAACGTTCTACTCAAATCTGGCTTACAAACCGCAATTCATATATAATGACAATAAAAACGGGCAAAAGGTTTTTTCTTCTATTGAAGATGAGTTAAAAAATTGCGATCAATTTGCTATAAGTGTTGCATTTATCACTCGAGGAGGGATCACTCCCTTATTGCAGACTTTAAAAGAACTGGAACAAAGAAAAATTCCGGGGCGGATATTGACGACGGATTATCTATGTTTTGGCGATCCGGTAGCTCTTGATAAGATTGCCAGCCTTTCTAATATTACACTTCGCATGTATCAGACAGAACGAGCAGGGAATGGCTTTCACACAAAAGGGTATATTTTTCAAAAAGGGGAAGAATATCGTTTCATTATAGGAAGTTCCAATCTGACACAGGATGCTTTGACCAGAAATATAGAGTGGAATACTAAAATGGTTTCTGCAAGTCAGGGGGAGATGATCAATAGTGTCAGAAGAGAATTTGAACAATTATGGAGTGATAAAAATTGTGTAAAGGATTATGAAGCGTTTATAGAAGAATATCGAAATAGATATGCGCAGAAACAGCTGCTTGAAAAACTGATTGCTGATCAGAAAAAAATTGCAAAAAGGGAAACGATTCCTTCAATAGAAGCATATACACTGCAGCCTAATTCTATGCAGCAGGCATTTATTTATAATTTGCTGAAGCTTAGAAATAAGAAAGTGGATAAAGCTCTTTTGATTTCTGCAACTGGCACAGGCAAGACGTATGCAGCTGCATTTGCCATGAGAGAATTAGGATTTCATCGTGTATTATTTTTGGTTCATAGAAATCAGATTGCCAGACAGGCAAAAACGTCATTTGAACGGGTTTTTGGAAGCAGATTAAATACAGGATTAATATCTGGAAAGAGCAAAGATTATGATGCAGATTATATTTTTGCAACGGTACAGACATTAAGTAAACCAGAAAATTTACAGAAATTCCATCGAAAATATTTTGATGCGTGTATTTATGATGAGGCGCATCATACAAGTGCAGACAGTTATAAAAAAATCATGGATTATTTCGAGCCTGAATTTACTCTTGGTATGACAGCAACGCCAGACAAGCGGGACGATCAAATAGCAGGACGGAACATTTATGAGATTTTTGATCATAATATTGCTTACGAAATTCGCCTGCAGCAGGCAATGGAGGAAGACCTTCTGTGTCCATTTCATTACTTTGGGATTACAGACTTATCCCTGATATCGGACGAAGGAAGATCAAAAGAAGAACAACTAAAAAATTTCCGTTATCTGACTAGCGACGAGCGCGTGAAATATGTAATGGAACAGGCGGCTTACTTTGGATATTCAGGAAATCGTGTAAAAGGATTGATTTTTTGCAGCAGGATAGAAGAGGCACAGGAACTGTCAAAGAAATTTAACGAAAGAGGTTGGCACACGATTGCCCTTAGCGGCGCAGATTCAGAAGAAGTAAGGGCAGAGGCAATTGAGCGGCTTACAATGGAAATCCAGTCGGAAGAAGATGATTATTTAGATTATATTATTACAGTGGATATATTTTCAGAGGGAACAGATATTGTAGAAGTAAATCAGGTGATCATGCTGCGTCCAACACAATCTCCTATTGTATTTATCCAGCAGTTAGGTCGAGGGCTTCGCAAGTCTGCTGGAAAAGAATATGTTGTGGTTCTTGATTTTATTGGAAATTATAAAAACAATTTTATGATTCCTATAGCATTGTCTGGGGACCGGACGTACAATAAGGACAATGTGCGCAGGTATCTGATGGAAGGCGGTCGGATGATCCCTGGTGCATCCACGATTCATTTTGATGAGATTTCAAGAAGACGGATTTATGAATCCATCGACAGAATGTCAACAACAAAAAGTATGCTGGCAGAACATTATAGTCAGCTAAAAGAACGTTTAGGGAAAATACCAACTATATTGGATTTTTATTTTAATGGTGAGATCGATCCAATGTTATTTGTAGAATATTCTAAATCCTATGACCAATTTGTACGTTTGGTTGATAAAGAATACAAGGTTACTTTTTCTCAGCAGGAAGAAAGTATTTTGGAATTTGTTTCTAACCTTATTATGAATGGAAAACGGATCCATGAATTATTGATGCTGAAGATGCTTTTGGATGCTGGAGAATTTTCAGCACAGCTAATACAGAAAAAATTAGATGAAATGGATGAAAGTTATCGGGAGTCAGATTATAATTCTGCTTGCCGGGTAATAACGAAAGAATTTATTAACTCTCAGTCAGAGAAAAAACGTTATGAAGTATTTGAACTGGTTGATTCTGATACAGTGAAGACGGGAAGAATCAGGAGAACAGCTGCTTTTTACGAAAAATTGAAAGATAAAAGGTTTGCAGAAGAATTATCAGATTTGACAGAATACGGGATTTGCCGGTACCATGATCTGTATGCAGATCATGATGAAAATAATCTGGTTTTATATCAGAAATATTCCAGAAAAGATGTATGTAGGATCTTAAATTGGGCGAAAGATGACAGTGCAACAGTATACGGTTATAGGATCAAATATAATACTTGCCCTATTTTTGTTACATATGAAAAGTCGGATGATATTTCTGATAGTACAAAATATCTGGATGAATTTGAAAAGATTGGAATAGATCCTATAGTATACAGTAATAAGATCTTCAGCTGGATGACCAGGAGTAAAGTGAAACAAGAAAGTCCTGAAGCCCAGGAACTGATTCATGCAAAAGAAAATGGATTAAAGATTTTACTGTTTTTGAAAAAAAGTGATGGGGAAGGAACGGATTTTTATTATATGGGCGAAGCAGAACCTGTAAAATGGGAAGAGACGACGATACTGAATGATAAAAAACAAATCCTTCCGATCATGAATTTTAAGTTAGAATTAAAAAAAGAAGTACGTAAAGATATTTTTGATTATTTTACGGCATAAGAGAGGACGCAAATCAATGAAAATTATAAAAGTGGTAGCTGCTGTAATTAAAGATAAAGACAAAGATAATAATCCTGTTATTTTTGCTACACAGCGTGGATATGGAGAATTTAAGGATGGCTGGGAATTCCCGGGAGGAAAGGTAGAAGCCGGAGAAACACCACAGGAAGCATTAAAACGTGAAATAAAAGAAGAACTGGACACAGAGATCCGTGTAGGTGACCGGATCTGCACAGTAGAATACGATTATCCGAACTTTCACCTTTCTATGGATTGTTTCTGGTCAGAAATACTTTCTGGAGATCTGATCCTTCGGGAACATGAAGCAGCAAAATGGCTTACAAAAGAGAAATTAAATACCGTTGACTGGCTGCCAGCAGATGTAAAGGTTGTTCAGGAAATCAGTAAAAACATGCAGGATAATTGACTTTACAAGTGAGCATAAGTATAATTTGTGATGTATGTTAGGGGTGCTTTTGAAAAAATACAAAAGTGGGGTGTACGCAATGAGTGCAGAGAGCAAAACAAGAATGACTGAGGGAAAACTATCCCAACAGATCATTTTTTTTGCGATTCCACTGTTCCTTGGAAATTTATTTCAGCAGCTGTATAATACGGCGGATTCACTGATCGTTGGAAATTTCCTGGGCAGTAATGCATTGGCGGCGGTTAGTTCATCAAGTAATCTGATCTTTTTAATGGTTGGATTTATTAATGGCATTGCACTGGGAGCAGGCGTTGTTATTGCAAGATATTATGGAGCGAAGAATAGGGAAAATCTGCAAAAAGCGATCCATACAACGGTGGCCTTCGGCTTTGTTGCGGGAATTGCTTTGACTGCCATTGGTATGTATTTTGCTCCTAAGATTTTGGTTTTGATGGGAACACCGAAAGAAGTGCTTCCACAGTCAGTTGCATATTTCCGTACTTATTTTGCAGGTTCGCTGGGCTTTGTTATGTACAATATTTTCGTGGGGATATTACAGTCTGTAGGTGACAGCCGTCATCCGCTGATCTATCTGATCTGTTCATCCTGTATAAATGTTGTACTGGATCTGTTATTCATTGCAGGTCTTGGAATGGGAGTTGGGGCGGCAGCTGCGGCGACTGCGATTTCCCAGTTTACAAGTGCGCTTTTATGTATGTTCCACTTGATGAGAACAGAGCAGGAGTATCGTCTGCAGCTGAATAGGATCTGCTTTGACAGACCTATCCTGCGCCAGATCATTCAAAATGGTGTTCCGTCGGGATTTCAGAATTCAGTGATCGCCCTTGCCAATGTGTTTGTGCAGTCTAATATCAATGCATTTGGAAGAATGGCAATGGCGGGCTGCGGTTCTTATTCAAAGATCGAGGGCTTTGCATTTCTGCCGGTAACCTGCTTTACCATGGCGCTGACTACTTTTGTCAGTCAGAATCTTGGGGCGAAACAATATGACCGTGCAAAAAAAGGAGCATGGTTTGGTATTTTGTGTTCTATATCAATTGCAGAGCTGATCGGCTTTACGATCTATGCAGCAGCACCGTTTTTGATTGCGGCATTCAACAGTGATCCTGATGTAGTCCATTATGGAGTTATGCAGGCTAGAACCATTGCATTGTTTTATTTCCTGCTGGCATTTTCACATTGTATTGCAGCAGTACTTCGTGGGTCAGGAAATGCTTCTGTGCCAATGGTTGTTATGCTTTGCGTATGGTGCCTGTTCCGTGTAAGCTATATCACGGCAGCTGTTCATTTTATTCCGGATATCCGTGTGGTATTCTGGGCCTATCCATTAACCTGGAGCATTAGTTCCTGTATCTTTTTGTACCTGTTCACAGGTGGAAAATGGGTACATGGTTTTGAAAAAATAAAAGAAACTTATCATATTAAATGATGTAAATAAAAGGAAAACAGTACATGAATGATCAGAGAAATATAATCGTTATCGGAGGCGGCGCAGCAGGAATGATCGCGGCGATCGCAGCGGCAAAAGAAGGCTGCAGGGTAAGCCTCTATGAGAAAAATGAAAAACTGGGCAAAAAGATCTTTATTACGGGAAAAGGACGCTGCAATGTGACAAATGCCGGTGATATGGATGAATTGTTTGGAGCGGTGATCACCAATAAGAAATTTATGTTCAGCAGCTTTTATGGCTTTACCAACGAAGATATGATGCAATTGTTGGAAAATGCGGGGCTGAAGTTAAAAACAGAGCGGGGCAAACGGGTTTTTCCATTATCAGATCATTCTTCTGATGTGATCGCGGCTTTGGATCGTATGTTGAAGAAAGAAAATGTAAAAGTGTATTTGCGCAAAGAAGTAAAAGGATTGAATCTTGTAACGGAAGAGGATAAAATCATTTGCAGGGGTATTTTTCTGGAAGAAAATGGGAAAAAGACAACAGTGGATGCAGATGGCGTTATTGTAGCTACCGGCGGCATGTCCTATCCGTCTACTGGCTCTACAGGGGATGGATATCAGTGGGCAGAGTCAGCAGGGCTTAAGGTAACAGCTCTTTCTCCGGCCTTAGTTCCCTTTGAAACAGAAGAACTTGAAGTTGTAAAATCTCTACAGGGGCTTTCTCTTAAAAATGTGGAAGCAGCAGTGTTTAATGGGAAAAAAGAACTGTATCGTGACTTTGGGGAAATGCTGTTTACCCATTTCGGAGTCAGCGGCCCGCTTATGTTAAGTGCCAGTTCTTTTTGCGCCAAAGCCATTGCCAAAAATCCATTAAAACTGTCTGTTGATCTGAAACCGGCTCTTACAGAGGAACAGTTGGATGAGCGCATTTTAAGAGATTTTGCAGAGTCAAAGAATAAGCAGTTTAAAAACAGTTTAAATCATTTATATCCTGCAAAGATGATCCCTGTTATCATAGAGCGCAGCGGTATTGACCCGGATAAGCAGGTAAATGAGATCACCAAAGAAGAGCGCCGCCGCCTGGTGCAGACCACAAAGGCATTGACATTTACACTTACAGGTCTTCGCCCTTTTAAAGAAGCGATCATTACTCAGGGCGGTGTTGACGTAAAAGGGATCAATCCTTCTACCATGGAAGCAAAAAAAGCAGAAAATCTGTATTTTGCAGGAGAAGTCCTGGATGTGGATGCAGTGACAGGTGGATTTAATCTGCAGATCGCCTGGTCTACTGGCTGGACGGCCGGAAAAGCAGCAGCAGAGAAGGCTCTGCAGCAGTACCAGATATGAAAATCAGCAAAGCTAAAGGAGAGAATGATAGATGAACCATTTTAATATTGCAGTAGACGGACCTGCAGGTGCAGGAAAAAGCACCATTGCCAAGCTGGTGGCAAAGGAACTTGGATTTGTATATGTGGACACAGGGGCAATGTATCGTGCCATGGCTCTTTACTTTTTAAGAAAAGGGGTAGATCCGAAGGCAGCAGAAGAGATCGAAAAATCATGCCCGGAAGTAGATGTGACTATACGCTATCAGGACGGCCTTCAGCAGGTGCTTTTAAACGGTGAAGATGTTTCAGGACTGATCCGTACGGAAGAAGTAGGAAATATGGCCTCTGCTGTATCTGGCTATATGCCTGTAAGAGAAAAGTTAGTGGAGCTTCAGAAGCAGCTGGCAGCAAATGAAAATGTGATCATGGATGGAAGGGATATCGGTACCTGTGTTCTGCCGGACGCACCGGCAAAGATATACCTTACTGCTTCTGTTAAGGTGCGGGCAGCACGCCGTTATAAGGAACTGCTGGAAAAAGGCATGAAAGCAGACTTAAAAGAGATTGAAAAGGATATTGAAGACAGAGATTACAGGGATATGCACAGAGAGCATTCTCCGTTAAAGCAGGCAGAGGATGCGGTTCTTTTGGATACTTCTTCTATGACATTGGCTCAGGTGGTAGAAGAGATCTTAAAGATCGTCCGTGAAAAAGGATATAAGGCAGATGGAGGATGTGCATAATGGAGCGTCAGGTCGTTGTTGCTAAAAGCGCTGGTTTCTGCTTCGGTGTTGAACGGGCCGTGAATCGGGTCTATGAACAGATTCAGGCAGTGAAAGAGGGAAAAGCCCAGGGGCCGATCTATACCTATGGTCCTATTATTCACAATGAAGAGGTAGTCCGCGATCTGGAAGAAAAGGGAGTGCAGGTATTAGACACAGAGGAGGATCTTAAAAACCTTCAGGAAGGTCAGGGAACAGTGATCATCCGTTCCCATGGGGTCAGCCGCCATGTTTACGATATCTTAAATTCCCGAAGGGTTAATGTGGTTGATGCAACCTGCCCCTTTGTGAAAAAGATCCATAAGATCGTAGATGAACATTCCAGGGCCGGAGAAGCCGTCATTATCATCGGAAGTCCGGCGCATCCGGAGGTAGAAGGTATCCGGGGCTGGGGAAATGGTGACACAGTTGTAGTGGAAAATGAGGCTGATGCAAAAGAATATAACCTCCCAGAGGGGAAAAAGCTTTGTATCGTGTCCCAGACGACATTTAATTATAACAAATTTCAAGAATTAGTTGAAAAAATTTCAAAAAAGGGTTATGATAGTAGTGTTTTAAATACGATTTGCAATGCAACACAGGAAAGACAAGTGGAGGCAGCACGTATCGCATCTTCGGTTGAGGCTATGATCGTCATTGGTGGCAGACATTCTTCCAACACCCAGAAGCTTTACGAGATCTGTCTCAAGGAGTGTAAAAATACATTTTACATTCAGACACTCGGCGATTTAGATCCTGACAGTGTATCTTCTGTGCGCAGCGTAGGTATTACAGCTGGGGCATCCACCCCAAAAAAGATTATTGAGGAGGTTCATACCAGAATGGCAGAGCAGAGTTTTGCAGAGTTATTAAAGGAAGAGGAAGAATCCACCAAACCAATACGTACAGGAGAGATAGTTACCGGTCAGGTCATCGAAGTTAATAAAGATGAGATTATTCTGAGTATTGCAGGCAACAAGTCTGAGGGCGTTATCACCCGTGACGAGTACAGCAATGACAATAGTGTAGATTTAACTACCAAGGTACAGATTGGTGAAGAAATGGAAGCTAAGGTTATCAAGCTGAATGACGGTGTTGGCATGGTATCCTTATCTTACAAGCGTATGGCAGCTGACAGAGGCAATAAGCGTCTGGAAGAAGCATATGAGAACCAGGAAGTTCTGACTGCGAAAGTAGCTCAGGTATTAGACGGCGGTTTAAGCGTTGAAGTAGAAGGCTCCAGAGTATTTATTCCAGCAAGCCTTGTATCTGATACTTATGAGAAGGATCTTTCCAAGTACGCAGGACAGGAGATCCAGTTTGTAATCACTGAGTTCAATCCTAAGAGAAGAAGAATCATTGGTGACAGAAAGCAGCTTTTAGTTGCTGAGAAGGCTAAACTGAAAGAAGAGCTGTTCTCCAAGATCCAGGTTGGTGATAAGGTAGAAGGAACTGTTAAGAACGTAACAGACTTCGGTGCATTCATCGATTTAGGCGGAGCTGATGGTCTGCTTCACATCTCTGAGATGAGCTGGGGCCGTGTTGAGAATCCTAAGAAGGTATTCAAGTCCGGCGATAAGGTTACTGTTCTGATCAAAGATATCCAGGGCGAGAAGATCGCATTAAGCTTAAAGTTCCCAGAGGCTAATCCATGGGCAAATGCAGCTGAGAAGTATGCAGCAGGCAGCGTAGTAACCGGTCGTGTTGCTCGTATGACAGACTTCGGCGCTTTCGTAGAGTTAGAGCCAGGTGTTGACGCACTGCTTCATGTATCTCAGATTTCCAGAGAGCACATCGAGAAGCCAGCTGATGTATTAAAGATCGGCCAGGAAATCGAAGCTAAGGTTGTAGATTTCAACGAAGATGATCATAAGATCAGCTTAAGCATGAAGGCTCTTCAGGCAGCACCTCAGAATGAAGATGTTGCTGATGTAGATATCGATTCTTACGCAAAGTAATAACTGAATGTAAATAATGGAAAGGCAGTTCCTTTTGGAGCTGTCTTTCTTTTTTGCAGCGGTTTTGAATGCTTTTCCATGAAAAAGGATATACTTTTTATAACGGATGGATGAAAAACGTTATTTATAAAGGAGTTATAAAACATGGGAAAGTCAAAGAAGAAAAAAGAGTTTGATGTTCACAATATGACACCGGATGAACAGTTAAAATTTGAGATCGCCCAGGAATTGGGATTAGATGAAAAAGTGCTGCAAAAAGGCTGGAAAAGCCTTACTTCCAAAGAAAGCGGACGCATTGGCGGTATGATCACAGGCCGGAAGCGTCAGTTAAAAGAGGAGGCATTGAAAGAAAACTAAAAATCCTGTATACTTACAGTACACCAGGGACAAACAATTGTCCCATATAATCAGAGATAAGAAAGGCTTCATCAGATTTGAGCCAAAGGGTACAGGTAGCAGGATGAAATATGCAGTAATATGCTTTACTGAAAGAGGTGCCTGGGTATGCAGGCGCCTTTTTTTGCGATTACAGGAAGAAGGGGAAGACTGCGAAGCAGTAGTCCCTGGACGATTTTTAAGGAAAGAATGGAAAAAAGAAGGGCTGAAAGAACGGGAAGAAGGCTCTCTCTCTCTATGGGCTGGCCGGATGTTTGCAGAAAAAAGAGGAATGATCTTTGTCAGCGCCGCAGGGATTGCAGTACGGGCTATTGCGCCATGGGTGAAGGATAAGATGACGGATCCGCCGGTGGTTTCCGTAGACGAAGCTACCCGGTTTGTGATCCCTCTTTTATCCGGACATGTGGGCGGCGCCAATGAGCTTGCAAGACGCATTGCAGACTGGCTGGGAGCAGTGCCTGTGATCACCACAGCAACCGATGTAAATGGAAAATTTGCAGTGGATCTGTTTGCAGCAGCTTATCATATGAAGATCATGGACCGGAAAGAAGCCAAAAATATATCAGCAGCAGTCCTGGATGGAAAGAAGATCGGCGTTTTCAGTGATCTGCCCTTAAGTACATTGCCGGAAGGATTTGTATCAGGAAAACAGTGCGAAAAAAATATCCAGATCACAATAAAAACAGATACTATGCCAGACAGTCTGCGCCTTGTTCCAAAAGCAGTGGTTCTTGGGGTGGGATGCCGCAGAGGAACAGATCCGGAATTTATGAGGGAAAAAGTTTTGATTTTCTTAAAAGAGAATAAGATCGAGGCTGCTGCTGTGAAAGCAGTTGCTTCTGTGGATGTAAAACAGGATGAACCGGCCGTTTTAGCTTTAAAGCAGGTATTTGATGGAGAAGAGCCTTGTGAACAGCGTTTCTATCCTGCAGAGCAGTTGAATCAGGTGCCTGGTGATTTTAAAGAATCAGCTTTTGTAAAAAAGCAGATCGGAGTGGGAAATGTTTGTGAACGGTCTGCCTGTGCAGCAGGGGGAACACTGCTTGTCGAAAAACAGGCGGGAGATGGGATCACCATGGCAGCGGCTCTGGAAACGGGAGAAAAACTGGATTTTTTAAAGGGATTCGGCATTGAAAAACATTATAATTGAGAAAATTGGCGGATTGTGATAGTATCAAAGAATAGAGGTAAAAGAGGGAAATCTATGAAAAAACTTAGGCTATCTACAATATGGTTGTGCATTGTCAGTTTGATCTGTTTTTTAGGGATATTTACTGCTTATGGTGCAGAAGAGGAACCGAAGACTGTAAAAGTGGGTTATTACCAGGCAAAGGATTTTCAGGAAGGTGATGGGGTAAGTACTCTGTACAGAGGGTACAGCTATGAGTATATGCAAAAAGTCGCTTCCTATACAGGCTGGCAGTATGAGTATGTACCTGGGGACTGGGCATCTCTTTATGAGAAGCTGGCAGCAGGCCAGATCGATATGATGGCGGGAGTTGCCTATTCTGAGGATAGTAAGGAGCAGGTTTTATTTCCGCAGCAGGATATGTTAAAAGAGACCTTTTACATTTACAAGGACTCTGATGATAATTCTATGAAAAGCGCCAATATTGCTTCCTACAAAGGAAAAAAGATCGGTGTAGTGGAAGAAAAGAAGATCCTTACAGCTTTAGAAAAATGGAAGGCTGAAAATCAAGCAGACATAGAAATCGTTACATATAAGTATCTTGCAGATTGTGCAGCAGCTTTTAATGCCCGACAGATTGATGGCTTTGTCAGTGCAGATAACATTGTTTATGATTATACCGGCATCACACCGGTAGAGATCATTGGAAAGCAACCTTATTATCTGTGTGTATCGAAAGAACGGCCGGATCTTTTAAAAGAACTGGATATGGTGTTAGACATTATAAACACACAGGATGTATTTTATCTGGAAACGCTTCGCAATAAATATTCTGCAGACAGCGCAGTCAGTGTATTCCTTTCTCTACAGGAACAGGAATGGATGGAAACACACACGAAGGTAAAGATCGGTTACCTGGAACATTATATGCCCTACAGTGATACAGATGAAGAAGGGAAAGTTACAGGGCTGATCGCAGATATCATACCAGATCTGTTTGCGGCTCTTCCGGGACAGGCATATAAGCCGGAGCTTGTTTATAAGGGCTTTAGCAGTCATGAAGAGATGGTAGAAGCCCTGAAACAGGGAGAAGTAGATGTGGTCTTTCCTGTAGGCGGTCAGATCCCCTATGCAGAAAAAATGCGGTATCAGCAAAGCTCCTGCGTCGTTCAGTCGGGTATGGATCTGGTGTATGCAGCCGGTGATGAAAAAGATATTACAGAAAAAATGGCAGTTAATAAGGATAATGAACTGCAATATTATTATGTTGCGGCAAATTTCCCCGATGCCCAGATCCTTCTCTGTAATAATATTGAGGAATGCATTAAAGCGGTCAGAACAGGGGAGGCGGACAGTACTGTTATCAATGTGCTTCGCTCAGCGAAACTGATCGGAATGGATAATGATTTGCAGATCCGGTCTCTTCCAGAGCCGGACGAAAGGTGTTTTGGCGTAGCTTACGGCGATACAGCTCTTTTACGCCTGTTGAATCATGGCATCAGTATATTGGGGGATGGTTATGGTTTGAATCATGCTTATCCTTATATCAGCGCTTTGATGACTTATACGCCGGATGATTTCCTGAAAGATAATCTGTTGTTTATAGGAGCTATTGCAGCAGGTATTCTGTTTATTATCATAATGTTAGCAGCTGTTCATATCATTTCTCTGCGTAAAACCGCAAAAAAGGAAGTACATCAGAATCAGGTTTTGGAGGATGCGCTGCGTCAGGCGAAAGAAGCCAGCCGTGTAAAACAGGTATTCTTAAACAATATGTCTCATGATATGCGGACACCGTTGAATGCGATTCTTGGCATCTTAGAGATGAATCGCAAATGTGACGACCCTGAATTGCTAGAAGATAACCGGCGTAAAGCGAAGATCGCAGTATATCAGCTTCTGAATCTGGTGGATAATGTTATGGAGATGAATAAGCTGGAAAGCGGAACTGAGAAAGAAGAACAGACGGAAACGGATCTGTCTGCTCTTGTGACAGAAATTCTGGATACAGCTATTTTAAAAGCAGATGAGCAGGGAATCAAACTGGTTCGGGAGCAAAAGAACACAGCAGAAAGCTGGCCTCTTGTTATAGCCAATAAAGAGCATATCCGTGAAATATTCCGGCATATCCTGGAGAACGCCATAAAATATAATAAGCCTGGAGGATGTATTTACTGGAAGGATGAATTAGAGTTTGGCAGCGGAAAGGTTATATATAAATGCAATATTTTAGATACAGGGATTGGAATGAAAAAAGAATTTCTGGCCCATGCATTTGAGCCTTTTACCCAGGAAAAAGCAGATGCCAGAACCGTTTATCAGGGAACAGGACTGGGACTGCCTATTGCCAGAACGCTGATCTGGCAGATGCATGGTACGATCCATATTGACAGCAACCCGGATGAGGGGACTTCTGTAAAATTTGTTCTGCCATTTGAGTTAGCGCCGGTGAAGGAAGAAAACGCGCAGGATCCGGTTCTTAAAAATGGTAAAAATGGAAAAGAAGATGTAGAAAACCTTTCCGGTACCTGCATTCTTTTAGCAGAGGACAATGAGCTGAATGCAGAAATTGCCCGCTTTATGCTGGAAGAAGCGGGAGCCAGTGTTGTAACTGCAAAAGACGGAAAACAGGCTTTGAAAGAGTATTTAGACAGGCCGTCCGGCAGCTTTGATGCAGTGCTGATGGATATTATGATGCCGGTGATGGACGGTTATGAAACGGCGAAAGCGATCCGTACCTGTGGAAGAGAAGATGGGGAGACAATTCCTATTATTGCGGCTACTGCCTGCGTGTCAGAAGAAGCCAGACAGAAATGCGCTCAGGCGGGAATGAACGAGTTCCTGGAAAAACCTTTGGAGTTGGAGCGAACAGTAAAGACGTTGTTATACTTTATAAAATAAGAGAATTGCATACATGATCAGAAAATGGGAAGGGACTGTAAAAAAATGCAGCCCCTTCTTTATTCAATTAGTTTGACAAGATCAGAGTTCTCAGTCCATCTGTACTGGTCGGCCCGTTAAACATATATAAGGTGTAAGAACCACCTGCATTTAAAGAAGCAGAAGATGCTGCAATGGCATTGCTGCTGTTAAATGCATTGGTGCGGAACACATAGATAGAATACCAGCCTGGTGCAAAGCTGGAGAATGGGGTTACTTCCTGGAAACGGACATTGGTAAAGACACGGTAGGAATTGCCGCGATTTTCAAGGGCTGCATCAAAGGGGCCAAGATCCGGGGAAAGGTTGCAGGCGCGGATGCAGGCGGTGCCGGCCGGCCCGCTGCAGGAAAGGTCAGAGATTTCCATAAGGTCCAGTCCTGCGGCGGTATTGACGATAGCTACTGTAGAGGCTGAACCTGACCGGATCGTGACCATTTTCTGAACATAGATATAGCCGTTCATACCGGATACAGTGACCATCTGGAATCCGGAAGATGCCTGTACATAGCTGGTCAGATCTCCATTATCCAGCTGTTCGCCAATACGCCAGTTTCCCAGGGATACATTAAATGCCGGATAGCCGGAAGACGCGTTTAAAATACGTATGCGGCCCAGTCTTGAAGAAGTGGTACAGTTATAACATGGGAAACTGATGCCTGGGAAAATGGTGATAGAGCCGTTGGAAGGGAAAACAGGACGGTATACAGGTACCTGAGAGTTTCCGTATTGTCCCATGCCGCCGAAAGGCCGGTTATGATCAGGCCCGCTGTATACAGGTCCGCCTTCGCCGGGATTTGGCAGAGGAACGACAGGAACAGAACTGAGATTTTCATCAAAAGAACTGTTATTGCCGGAATTGTTATCCATGGAACCATTGCTTGCAGACCCATCATACACAGGCCCGCCTTCGCCGGGATTCGGCAGCGGGGTTACGGGAATATCTTCTTCATTTGTCTGAGCTGCTTTTACCATGGAAATGGCTTCAGAAGCAGGATTTGACTTAGGATTCATAAAAACCTCACAAAAAATACTTTCTCTATAAGATATTCTCAGATTAAAAAATGGGTGCAGAAAGAGAAAAAAGTGAAAAGCCGTATTCTGCAGAAAGCGTCATCATATAATGAAAGGAAAAGGCTCCGGGAGAAATAACGTGAGAGAGGACAGAAAAAGGGCAGTGGTAGAAGCTCTTGGACTTCCAAAAGATGTAATGCTGGGGGATATCCTGCTCCATTTTACAGGCTCCTGTGAGGCAGTGGTAGAAAATTTCAGGAGCCTTCTCATATACACGGATACCTGTATAAAAATAAAGGCGGCAGGCTGTATGGTGGTATTTAAGGGAATGCATCTGGAAATAGAAACTTATACAGGGGATGTATTGAAAATAACAGGTCAGATACAGTCGCTGGAGTTTAGTCAAAATAAGGAAGGTTCCCGGGGCTGAACTGTAACTATTTACTCAGTATGCTGCAGATTTTCTCCTATGTACTCTCGGAAAATCGGCCGCAAAAGCAGGTGCATGAAAGATTCCGAGAGTGCATTTTCATCAGGAAGGGAGGGAAAAGCAATCTGGTGGCTTTGTTGCCTTCTTAAAGGCTATGTGAGGATACGTATAAAAAGTATCAGTCCGGAGCATTTTCTGGAACGGTGCAGAATGAAGGGGATTTTCTTATGGGATCTGGTGTGCCTGAAAAAGGGAGAATACCTGTGCTGCCTTTCTTTAAAGGATGTATTCCGGCTGAAAGACTGTGCCAGAGATGCGGGGGTGCGCCTATATATATGCGAACGTAGGGGACTGCCGTTTTTTCTTCACAGAAACAAAAAAAGGTGGTATGTGGCTGCAGGTTTTTGCTGCTTTTTCCTTCTCTTATATTTTATGTCTCTTTTTGTGTGGGATATCCAGTTTCAGGGAAATCATCATTATACTGCCGATACCCTGGCACGCTATCTGGATACACAGGACATAAAATATGGCATGAAAAAGAAAAATGTGGATTGTGAAGCCTTAGAAGCCGGAATGAGAGAAAATTTTCCACAGATCACCTGGGTGTCTGCCAGAGTGTCCGGAACAAGACTGGTGATCCAGATTAAGGAAAATAAGATGATGCAGGATAAAATAAGGGTAAAAGAAGAAGCCTGTGATCTGGTATCAGATGTGACAGGCACGGTTGCCTATATCATGGTGCGTCAGGGAATCCCTAAAGTGAAAAAGGGGGAAGAGATAGAACCGGGACAGGTCCTTGTCAGCGGACGGGTGCCGGTGATCGGAGATGATGAGCAGGAGGTGTCCGCTTTTTATGTGCAGTCACAGGGAGAAATCCTGGCAGAAACCATAAAAAACTATGAAAAAGAAATGCCGTTGATCCGAAAAGTGCGCTATCCGGCTGGGAAAAAACGATATGGACTGCGTCTGATCATAGGCCCGTTTTCTTTTACGCTGCTTACACCCTATTTTGGGAAAAATGAAAATAAAGGGGATTGGGATTATTCTGCAGATATAACGCAGTTAAAACTGTTTTCCAGCTTTTATTTACCTCTTTTTGTGGGAAAGATTACAGGAGAATATATGACAGTTTACGAGAAAGGATATACAAAAGAAGAGCTGGAAGAAACAGCTTTAGAAACAAATCGTCAATTTGTTGAAAAATTAAGGGAAAAAGGGGTACAAATTCTTGAAAATAATGATAAAATAGAAAAGAATATATCTGGTTACAGGATCAGCGGACAGCTCCGGGTCATAGAGCCTGCAGCAGTACCTGCACCTGTTTCCGAAAGCAGCACATCTGCGGCGGCCTGGTGATCTTTTTATCAGATCAGGGAAGCTCTTCTGCTTTTGCTGCAAAAGGCAATAAGCAGTGGCTGGGCACTGCAGAAAAGACTCAAGGAGACGAAACAGACGGATGAGTGTAATTGAAACAATGATCGACATCCCGGCAGAACATGAGAGAAATGTCTGCGGGCAGTTTGATGCATATTTAAAGAAAATAGAACGGACCCTTCATGTGACGATGATCGCCAGAGACGGTGAGATCAAGCTGATCGGACCGGAAAAGACCATTGGTCAGGCAAAAAGCGTATTTAATAACCTGATCCAGCTTTCTATGCGGGGCAATACCATTACAGAGCAGAATGTGGACTATGCGCTGTCCCTTTCTTTTACAGAAAATGATGACCAGATCTTAGAGATCGACAAAGACATTATCTGCCGTACCATCATGGGAAAGCCGGTAAAACCAAAGACTCTGGGACAAAAACATTATGTAGATTCTATCCGTAAGAAAATGATCGTATTTGGCATTGGACCGGCTGGTACGGGAAAGACGTATCTTGCTATGGCTATGGCGATCCAGGCCTTTAAAAACGGGGAAGTAGGACGGATCATCCTTACAAGGCCGGCTATTGAAGCAGGAGAGAAATTAGGATTCCTTCCCGGTGATCTGCAGAGCAAGATCGACCCATATCTGCGTCCACTTTATGATGCCTTATATCAGATCATGGGAGCGGAAAGCTATCAGCATAATTCAGAAAAGGGACTGATCGAGGTGGCTCCTCTTGCATATATGCGAGGCCGTACTTTAGATAACGCTTATATTATCCTGGATGAGGCCCAGAATACCACACCGGCCCAGATGAAGATGTTCTTAACAAGAATCGGCTTTGGCTCTAAGGTTATCATTACAGGAGACCAGACACAGAAAGATCTTCCTTCTGGTGCAGCCTCCGGCTTGGATACGGCCTTAAAAGTTCTTAAAAATATTGATGATATTGGTTTCTGCTATCTGACCAGTTCTGACGTAGTCCGTCATCCGCTGGTGCAGAAGATCGTTAAGGCATATGACGATTATGAGAAAAAGAATGCTTCAAAGACTGTCAGGGGCGAACGGAAAGCACCTGCAGTAAAAAATACACGAAAGGGGAATAATCGGTAATGACAGTTTCTATTGAGTATGAAGCAGAGAAAAAACTGGATCTTCCCTATGAGAAGATCATAAAGGATATCGTAGAGGCATCCCTTGATTTTGAAAAATGCCCTTATGAGGCAGAGGTAAATGTAATCTTAACAGATAATGATGCTATTCAGGCCATCAACAAAGAATATCGTCAGATTGATGCGCCCACAGATGTATTATCTTTTCCTATGGTAGATTATGAAAAACCTTCGGATTTTGACCATGTGGAAGATGCAGTGGAAGATTATTTTAATCCGGAAACAGGAGAACTGATGTTGGGGGACATTGTGATCTCTGTAGATAAGGTGGAGGAGCAGGCAGAAAAGTATGGTCATTCCCAGACCAGGGAATTAGCGTTTTTAGTTGCCCATAGTATGCTTCATTTATGTGGATATGATCATATGGTAGATGAGGAACGCCTGATTATGGAAGACCGCCAGAGACAGATACTGGATACAAGGGGGTACACTAGATGAAAAAAGGGAGCAGAAGTAAAAAGGCAGCACGAAGGAAACTGATGTTGGGAAGCTTATTGTGCGCAGCAGTATTATGCGCAGGCTGCGGCAAAAAGGCGTCAGAAGAAGTCGCCCAGACGCAGATTCCCACAACACAGGAAACAACGACGCAGGCAGCCGATTCTGCTCCCGGTATTTTGATCCAGTCGGATGAGGAAAAACAGGAAGATCCTCAGGAAAACCTGGATCATATCCTCTTTTCAGAAAGAGAAGAAAAAGACGGCATGATACGCAGCTTCCTTACAGGACAGATGGTGCCGGTGGAAAAGGCGAACCGTCGTCCTATAGCCATTATGATGAGCAATGACAAAGAGGCGAGACCTCAATATGGGATCAATCGTGCCGGAGTTGTTTATGAAGCGCCGGTAGAAGCAGGTATGAACCGCTATATGGCAGTGATTGAAGATTATGATGATCTGGACAGAATTGGTTCTGTAAGAAGCTGCCGTACGTATTATACCTATTTTGCCAGGGAATTTGATGCCATTTATGCCCACTATGGCCAGAGTACCTTTGCAAAACCATATCTTAACAATGTGGATAATATTAATGGTCTGGATGCCATTGGAACGACTACTTACTACAGAAGCAAGGATAAGCGTTCTCCTCATAATGCCTATACAAGCGGAGAACGTTTGAAAAAAGCGGTGGGTACTTTAGGATATAGTACAGAGTATGATGAATCCTACCAGGGACATTACCTTTTTGCAAGGGACGGTGTGGAGATTTCTTTAGAGGGAAGGCCAGGTGTAATAGATGCTGCTCATGCAAAGCCAGGTTATGCCATGAACAAGCCGGATTTTGTTTATGACAGCAGCGATGGTCTGTACCACAGATATCAGTATGGAGATATACATCAGGGAAGTGAAGGCCCCATTGCAGTGAAAAATGTGATCTTTCAGTACTGTCAGAGTGGGTTTTATGCATCCACTCAGTATCTGAACATTAATGTACATACCGGTGAATACGGGTATTATATAACAGATGGAAAAGCAATTCCTATTATTTGGGAAAAAGATGGTGAATTTGGTGTGACCCATTATTACGATCAGGATCATAAGGAGATCGTATTAAATCAGGGGAAAACCTGGGTCTGCATCATTCCCACAAAGGACTTTGATAAGTCGGTAATTAATTAAGAGCATGGCATTCTATGCTCTGAGCAATATGCGTTTTCGGAAAATTGGCTGTAATGACAAGTGCAGGAAGAATTCCGGGAGTGTGTTAATAAAGATGGAGCACAGTAGAAGATAAATGAAAGCAGTACAGGAAAAAAAGAAAAATAAAGCAGCAAATTTCGTGATACAGGGAAGCATTTTGGCTATGGCCGGTATTCTGGTGCGTATCATCGGTATGCTTTACCGAATGCCTTTAAATGATATTATCGGAAAACAGGGAAATGGATATTATACATCAGCATATAATGTATACAATATTCTCCTCATTCTTTCCTCCTACAGTATGCCCGTAGCTATTTCAAAAATGATTTCTGCAAGGATTGCGAAGGGAGAGTATGAAAACTGCCGCCGTATTTTAAAAGCAGGTCTTTTTTATGCAACGGTTACCGGCGGACTGGCGGCGTTTGTGCTTTGGTTTGGTTCTGATTTTTTTGCAGGACTGATCAAAACGCCTTATTCCAGCTATGCTTTGAAAACGCTGGCGCCTACGATCTGGATCATGGCATATCTGGGAGTTTTAAGAGGTTATTTCCAGGGAACGGGAACTATGATCCCTACCGCTATTTCGCAGATTTTGGAGCAGATCGTAAATGCCATTGTCAGTGTGGTGGCAGCAGGACTTTTATTTGGTGTAGGTGAAGGAATCAATGCAGCACAGGGAGCAAAGAATTATTCTTATGCTTTAGGTGCGGCAGGCGGTACTATCGGCACAGGTGCCGGAGCCTTGACTGCTTTTATCTTCTTTATTTTTCTTACAGCCAAAAGCGGCAGGTCTGTTTTAAAACAGCGTATTGCAGCAGAGGAGCTGCCTTCTGAAGCTGCTAAAATGGCAAGAAGGAAGCGGACCCGCTACAGAAAACTGATCTATGCTCTTACGATCACGGTACTTCCGATTGTAGTGAGCAGCGGTATTTATAACTGCTCCAATGTAGTGGATAACTTCTTATTTGGACAGGGAATGGACAAGTTAGGATACGGCGGAGAAGAGATTGCTGTATTCTGGGGTGCTTTAGGACAGTATCAGTTATTATTCAACATTCCGGTAGCTGTTTCAAATGCATTGTCTTCTTCATTGATCCCATCTCTTACAAGAGCAGTATCTGCAGGAGACAGAGAGCAGACTTTAAAGAGGATTGCGGCAGCAGTACGGTTTTCCATGCTGATCTCTATTCCGGCAGCAGTGGGGATCGCAGTTCTGGCTGATCCGGTATGTAACCTGTTATTTATCAGCGAAGATAACAGCCTTTTAGTCAGACTGACTATGGTGGGCTCACTGGCAGTTGTATTTTTCTCCTTGTCTACAGTGACCAACGCTGTACTTCAGGGATTAAACCGCATGGAAATGCCGGTACGTCACGCAGCAATTTCACTGGTGATCCATGTGGCAGTGCTTTGGGTTTTCCTTATGGTATTCCATATGGGTATTTACAGTGTTGTATTTGCAAATATTGTATTCGCCTTTGTAATGTGTGTTTTAAATGCCCGTACGATCGCAAGGCATGCAAGATATCGTCAGGAGTACAAAAAGACTTTTGTACTTCCGGCAGTCAGTGCCTGCATTATGGGCGCGGCAGCCTGGGGTATATATAAGGTGCTTACATTTATTCTGCCGACCGTTCTTTTAAGAGGACGTTTAGGAAGAGCCATTGTGGTATTGCCGTCAGTGGCAGTGGCTGCAGCTGTTTATGCTTTGCTTTTAGTAGGGCTTAAGGCGATTGATGAAGAAGAACTGAGGGATATGCCTATGGGAACAAAGCTGATCCGTATTTTTAAAAAGTTTCGATTGATGTGATAATGTTTAAAATAACCGGTTTTGGCAGATACTACTTCTGAAATGGTCGAAAAAGAAAAGACGACCTGATACAGGAGGCAGTATCCATGAAACATCTATTATTTGCTTTAGGATTATTTAGTATTTCGGCAGTGGCATCCGTTTTGATCATTTATGGGGCGGCCCGTTACCAGATGCGGGAGGAAGCGCCGGTGCCGAATACGGTGATAGAAACAGAAAGTGTTAATGAAATGGAAGGGAGAGCAGCAGCCAACCAGGAAAGCATTACTCCGGTAAGCTCACAGTATTTCCTTGTTTGCGAGTCTGGCTTCCTTCTGGTATTCTGCAGTGATAAGAGCACCGTCTGTCTGTATACCCATATTCCGGTAACAGATTTTCCGGAAAGTGAGAGAGTTCGTCTGATGGAAGGTATCTGGTTTTCGGACATGATGGATGTATACCATTATCTGGAGTCGTATACAAGTTAAAACAGGAGTTAAGCAATATGAAAAAAAGAGTAGGAATTATCGGCGGTGGTGCTTCTGGGCTTGTGGCTGCTATTGGCGCAGCCCGAAATGGGGCGGAAGTGACCATTATAGAACATATGGACCGTGTGGGGAAAAAGATCCTTTCTACAGGCAACGGCAGATGCAATCTTACCAATTATAAAATGGAAGAAAACTGCTACCGCTGCGGCAGGAAGGATTTTCCTATGCAGGTAATAAGGAAATTTGACGTAAAAGATACACTGGATTTTTTTACAGAACTGGGAATTGTTCCGAAAGACAGAAATGATTATGTATATCCCAATTCTGACCAGGCTGCTTCTGTTTTAGATGTACTCAGAGAAGAGGTAGAGAGATTAAAGATAAAGGTTCTTCTTTCCTGCCAGACAGAGAAGATTGAAAAGAAAAAAAATGGTGGTTTTTTTATACATACAGATCAGGGAAAAGTAGAAACAGATGCCCTGATCCTGGCAGCCGGTTCCAAGGCAGCGCCTTCTACAGGCTCAGATGGCAGTGGTTATGAATATGCAAAACAGCTGGGGCACAGTGTGATAAAACCACTTCCGGCTTTGGTGCAGCTTCGCTGTCAGGGAAACATGTATAAACAGATGGCAGGTATCCGTACAGAAGCCAGGGTCCGGCTTCAGGCAGATGGCATGACTCTGGCAAGCGACAGAGGAGAACTGCAGATCACAGATTATGGTCTTTCAGGCATTCCTGTTTTCCAGGTGAGCCGGTACGCAGCCAGAGCACTGGATGAAAAGAAAAAGGTAAGAGTGTATGTGGACTTTATGCCAGGCTGGGATGATAATGAAAGTTTCCGGCTTTTAAAGAAAAGAGCTCTTTTACTGGCTTACAAGCCGGCGGAAGAACTGTTTACAGGAATGCTGAACCGAAAACTTGCCCAGGCCCTTTTAAAACTTGCGGGGATTGATGGAAAGATATCCTGCGGTTCACTGACTGGAAAACAGTTAGAAAAGATATGCAAAGAGTTAAAAGAATATGAGGCAGTTGTTATGTCGGTGAACCCCTTTGCCAATGCCCAGGTATGCTGCGGTGGTGTGGATACCTGTGAGGTGGATGAAACGACGATGGAGTCAAAGCTTTGTCCGGGTCTGTATCTGTGCGGTGAGATTTTGGATGTGGACGGCATCTGCGGCGGCTATAATCTTCAGTTTGCCTGGTCCAGCGGCATGATTGCAGGAAGAAGTGCAGCGGGCTGTAAGGGAACGGAGATAAAGACAGTAACGAAAAAGAAGCCTGAGCAAAGATTTGCGGAAAAGAAAAAAACAGAGAAGAAAAATATAGAAAAGAAATCAGACAAAAAATATACAGATAAAAAATATACGCAAAAAACCAGGAGGACTGCAAGAACATGATACGCATCAGTCAGCTGAAAATGCCTCTGGGGCATACCAGAAATGACCTGCTTTTAAAGGCGGCAAAAGAACTTCACATCCAACCGGAGATGATAAAAGAGATAGAACTGGTAAAACAGTCAGTAGACGCAAGAAAGAAGCCGGAGATCCATTACAGCTATATTGTAGATATTATGCTGAAAAGCGGCGGTAAAAAAGAAGAAGAACGTATTGTAAAAAAGAAAAAAGACAGGAATATCACAGTTCATGAAGAAAAGCCATATGTTCTTCCTGATTGCGGAAATGAACCTTTAAAATATCCTCCTGTGATCATTGGAACAGGACCGGCAGGACTGTTCTGCGGCCTTGCTCTTGCAAGAAAAGGATATCGCCCTATTCTTTTAGAGCGTGGAGAGGATGTAGATGCAAGAACAGAACGGGTAGCAAAGTTCTGGAAAACAGGAGAGCTTCTTCCTTCATCCAATGTACAGTTTGGAGAAGGGGGAGCAGGTACTTTTTCCGATGGAAAACTGAACACTCTTGTAAAAGATACCTTTGGCCGAAACAGAGAAGTGCTGCGCATCCTTACAGAATTTGGAGCAGATCCTTCCATCTGCTATGCAAATAAGCCTCATATTGGAACGGATGTATTAAGTCATATTGTAAAATCCATCCGAAATGAGATTGAAAGTCTGGGCGGCCAGGTTCGTTTTTTAAGTCAGGCAACAGATTTTGAGATAACAGAGGGAAGATTGACAGCGGTTACAGTAAATAATACACAGCGGATCCCGGTACAGGCAGTGGTTGCAGCCATTGGACACAGTGCCAGAGATACCTTTGAAACACTTTACGCAAGACAGGTAGCCATGGAAGCGAAACCTTTTGCGGTAGGACTGCGTATCCAGCACCCCCAGACTATGATCAATGAAAGCCAGTACGGAATGGCAGAATGCAAAGAATTAGGACCAGCAAGCTATAAACTGACAGCCCAGACTTCCAGTGGAAGAGGTGTATATTCTTTCTGCATGTGTCCTGGAGGCTATGTAGTCAATGCTTCTTCTGAGTCAGGCCGCCTGGCAGTAAACGGAATGAGTTACCACGACCGAGCAGGAGAGAATGCCAACAGTGCTTTGATCGTCACAGTAACTCCTGAGGATTTTTCTCATGATGCGAAAGCCGGAGAAGAGAGTAATCCGTTGTCAGGCATTTATTTCCAGAGAAAACTTGAGGAAAAAGCTTATGAAGCGGGAAATGGAAAAATCCCGGTTCAGCTGTATGAAGATTTTAAAGACGGAAAAATCTCAGAAAAGTTTGGTGAAGTACGGCCTGCATTCTGCGGGGAGTACCAGTTTGCAAACTTAAGAGAAGTTCTTCCAGAGGAACTTTCAGAAGCTTTTGTAGAAGGAATGGAAAGTTTTGGAAGAAAGATCAGAGGATTTGACCGCCAGGATGCTATTTTGGCAGGTGTGGAAAGCCGTACTTCTTCTCCTGTACGCATACCAAGAGGAGAAACATTAGAAAGCTCCATAAAAGGCTTATATCCCTGCGGCGAAGGCGCCGGATATGCAGGAGGAATTACATCTGCAGCTATGGACGGCTTAAAAGTTGCGGAAGAACTGATACGAAGATACAAATTGACGGAGTAATGAATTTGGTGTATGATAAGGCAAGCAGAAGGGAGCGGACAAAAGATATTTATGGAAGCGACAAAGCGTAACAGTTTAAAAGATAAAAAAAGAATTGTAATAAAGATCGGTTCCTCTTCCCTGACTCACCCTGAGACAGGAGAACTGAACCTGACCAAGATCGAGAAGCTGATCCGTGTGCTCAGCGACCTTAGAGGAGAAGGCAAGGATGTAGTTCTTGTTTCTTCCGGTGCCATCGCAGCAGGCAGACAGGCATTTGGACGCCATAAAAAGCCGGACAGTTTAGCTGAAAAACAGGCTTTTGCAGCAGTAGGGCAGGCGAGACTGATGATGGTTTATCAGAAACTTTGCAGTGAGTATAACCAGACAGCTGCACAGGTTCTTTTAACCAAAGATACCATGGTCAATGACAGTTCCCGCTATAATGCGCAGAATACCTTTGATGAACTTCTGCATTTAGGTGCGATCCCTATTGTAAATGAAAATGATACTGTATCTACCTCTGAGATCCCCTATGTGGACAGCTTTGGAGATAATGACCGTCTTTCTGCAATCGTAGCAGCTCTGATAGGAGCAGACCTTCTGATCCTGCTTTCTGATATTGACGGTCTTTATACAGATGATCCAAGAAGCAATCCAGATGCCAGATTTATCAGTCTGGTACCGGAGATCAGTCAGAAATACT
Organism: uncultured Clostridium sp.; assembly: GCA_900543885.1. Lineage (GTDB taxonomy): Bacteria > Bacillota > Clostridia > Lachnospirales > Lachnospiraceae > Enterocloster. Next base: position 14,583 of record UQTA01000020.1, on the reverse strand, counting down.
TAAATATGGGAAAAGAAACATCTGGAAGCAGCGTAGGAACTGGCGGAATGTCAGCGAAACTGGCGGCAGCCCGCATTGCTACAGACAGTGGTGCTGATATGGTGATCGCAAACGGCGATCAGGTAGATGTGATCATGGATATTATGAGCGGAAAAGAAAAGGGAACCTTATTTTTAGCTCATCCCAATCTGGATTTTGATCTGATGCATTATCTGAATAATGAATATTAAAGAATGCCCAGAAGCATTTGTATTATGAAGGAGTAACAATTATGGATTCATCCAAAATCGACAGAATCAATGAACTTTATCATAAATCTCAGTCTGTAGGCCTTACAGACGAGGAAAAAAGCGAACAGGCAGCTTTGAGAAAAGAATATCTGGCTGCCATCCGTTCTAATTTAAGAAGCAACTTAAATAATATCTCTATTAAAGAGAAAGACGGTTCTATTACAGATCTGGGAAAGAAATATGGCGGCATAAAGGAAGTATAGTGTGTCCTTAAAGAAGCGGCAGGAACATGGACAGCCAGAAGGAGAGATGGTTATGACACTGGAAGAGATCGGAAGCCGCGCAAAAGCAGTTTCCAGAGTATTAAATAACTTGGGTTCAAGAGAGAAAAATATGGGACTGGAAGAAGCAGCCAGAGCTCTTTTAGAAGGAGAGGAAGAAATCCTGGCGGCCAATCAGACTGATTATGAAAAAGCAGAAAGCTCCGGTATGAGTAAAGGCATGTTAGACCGCCTGGCTTTAAATCCGGGCCGGATCCAGTCTATGGCAGACGGGCTTTTGAAAGTAGCTGCTCTGGATGATCCTGTAGGAGAAGTGATCTCTATGAAGCTGCGCCCAAATGGCTTAAAGATCGGCCAGAAACGGGTGCCTTTAGGTGTTATTGCCATGATCTATGAGGCACGTCCCAATGTAACTGCAGACGCTTTTGGCCTTTGCTTTAAATCAGGAAATGCAGTGATCTTAAAAGGAGGCAGTGATGCCATTGAGTCCAATAAAGCCATAGCAAAATGGCTGCGTACCGGTCTTACGAGAGCCGGACTCCCGGAAGATGCTCTTCAGCTGATCGAAGATACCAGCAGAGAGACAACAAGAGAACTGATGCGGTTAAACCGTTATGTGGATGTACTCATCCCAAGAGGCGGCGCAGGTCTGATCCGTTCTGTGGTTGAAAACAGTACGGTTCCCGTGATTGAAACAGGTACGGGAAACTGCCATATTTTTGTAGATGAGACTGCAGATTTTAATATGGCTTTAGATATTATTTATAATGCAAAGACCCAGAGGATCGGTGTATGCAATGCCTGTGAATCTTTGATCGTCCACAGAAAGATCGCAGATCAGTTCCTGCCGCTTCTTAAAAAGCGTCTGGATGAAAAAGAGGTAGAGGTAAGAGCGGACGAAGCAGCCAGAGCAGTTGTGCCTGAGTTTACGCCTGCAGAAGAAGAAGACTGGGGTACAGAATACTTGGATTACATCTTATCCTTAAAGATCGTGGATTCTGTAGAAGAAGCCATTGAACATATTAACACATACAATACAGGACATTCGGAAGCCATTATCACATCTGATTATTTCAATGCCCAGAAGTTTTTAGATGAAGTAGATGCAGCGGCAGTATATGTAAACGCATCTACCCGTTTTACAGATGGTGAAGAATTTGGTTTTGGAGCAGAGATTGGCATCAGTACCCAGAAGCTCCATGCCAGAGGCCCTATGGGCTTAAAAGAACTGACCACCACCAAGTATATCATTTATGGAGATGGCCAGATCCGCTAGTGTATATATAGAAAGGAAACAGGCAATATGTCAGAAGAAAAGAAGGGCCGCAGCCGGAAAAACACAGAGGAAGAGCCACAGGAGACCAGTCTTGGAAAAGAAATCTTAAGCTGGCTTCAGATTATTGTAGCTGCGGTAGTGATAGCTTTTGTTTTAAATAATTTTGTTATTGCAAACAGCCGTATCCCAACCGGTTCTATGGAAAATACCATTATGTCCCACAGCCGTGTGATCGGTTCCAGATTATCTTATATAAAAGATGACCCGGAAAGAGGGGATATTGTGATCTTCCGGTATCCGGATAATGAAAAAGTGTACTATGTAAAGAGAGTGATCGGACTTCCTGGAGAGACAGTTGAGGTAAAAGAGGGAAAGGTATATATTAATGGTTCTGATACACCTCTTGATGAACCTTATCTGCCGGAGCCAATGGAAGGTTCTTATGGACCTTATGAAGTGCCGGAGGGCTGTTATTTCATGATGGGTGATAACAGGAATAATTCCTTAGATGCCCGTTTCTGGGATAATAAATTCGTTGCCAAGAATAAGATCGTGGCAAAGGTACTGTTCTGCTATTATCCGTTTAACAGGATAGGAAAAGTGGATTAAATTACAGATAGAAAGATACAACTGGCTGGGTGCTGTTTGGCCCGGCCTGATTGTGTGTTTTAGGATTAAGAGATGATAAAAGGAGATTTACATGGAAAATAAGACCCCGTTTATGCCGGAGATACCAAAACAGGAGCCTCAGCGCCAGCAGTATTTTATGGCTTACGCAAAAGAACAGCTGCACATTTTGGAAGAAAATCTGGGCAGACCGCTTACCTGCTGTATCAATACCTTTGGCTGCCAGATGAACGCAAGAGATTCCGAGAAGTTATTAGGAATCTTAGAAACCATCGGTTATCAGGCAGTGGAAACCGAGGATGCAGACTTTGTCCTTTATAATACCTGTACAGTTCGTGAAAATGCAAACCTGCGTGTTTACGGAAGACTGGGACAGTTAGGTGCCAGAAAGAAAAAACATCCTCACATGATGATCGCACTGTGCGGCTGCATGATGCAGGAAAAAGAGGTAGTAGAAAAGATTAAGAAAACATACCGCTTTGTAGACCTTATTTTCGGAACCCACAACATTTTCAAGCTGGCAGAATTAGTAAGCACATGTCTGGAAGAGCGTCTGGAAGAACTGGAAGCCCAGGGCCGGGAAGATAAGAAACCAAAGCACAAAATGGTAGTGGATGTATGGAAAGACACGGACCAGATCGTGGAAGATCTGCCGGTAGAACGCAAATATTCCTTTAAATCCGGTGTTAATATTATGTTTGGCTGCAACAATTTCTGCAGTTATTGCATTGTGCCATATGTGCGGGGACGTGAAAGAAGCCGCAGACCGGGTGAGATCATCGGTGAGATCAAAAATCTGGTAGAAGACGGCGTAGTAGAAGTTATGCTGTTAGGACAGAATGTAAATTCCTACGGAAAAGGACTGGATGAACCCTTAAACTTTGCCCAGCTTCTGGAAGAAGTAGAAAAGATCGAAGGTTTAGAGCGTATCCGTTTTATGACCTCTCATCCAAAGGATCTTTCCGATGAACTGATCCAGGTAATGGCAAAATCAAAGAAGATCTGCCGTCATCTTCACCTGCCTCTGCAGTCCGGCAGCAGCCGTATTTTAAAGGCTATGAACCGCCGTTATACCAAAGAGCAGTATCTGGCACTGGCTGAAAAGATCAAAACAGCGATCCCGGATATTTCTCTGACAACGGATATTATTGTTGGCTTTCCTGGAGAAACAGAGGAAGACTTTGAGGAGACCTTAGATGTAGTAAGAAAAGTACGCTTTGACAGTGCCTTTACCTTTATTTATTCCAAACGTACCGGTACACCGGCTGCAGCTATGGAAAACCAGGTGCCGGAAGATGTGGTAAAGAACCGTTTCGACCGTCTGTTAAAGAAAGTCCAGGAAATCTCAGCAGAAGTCTGTGGAAGAGATGTACACACCGTGCAGACGGTTTTGGTTGAGGAAGTTAATGATCATTCACCAGAACTGGTAACAGGAAGAATGTCAAACAATACCATTGTACATTTTCCGGGAGATGCATCCCTGATCGGCAAGCTGGTAGATGTTTACTTAGAGGAAAGCAAAGGCTTTTATTACATGGGACGGCAAACCGACAGATAAAAAGGACAGATGAGCAGATACTGATAGAAGAGAGGAACACCATTGGAAATCGATTATTCACAGCTGTCTCCTATGATGCAGCATTACATGGAGACAAAAAAAGAGTACCCGGACTGTATTTTATTCTATCGTCTGGGGGATTTTTACGAAATGTTCTTTGATGATGCTTTAACAGCATCCAAAGTGCTTGAGATCACACTGACAGGTAAGGAATGTGGCTTAAAAGAACGCGCCCCCATGTGCGGAGTACCTTTCCACGCAGTTGATTCCTATCTTTACCGCCTGGTGCAAAAAGGTTATAAAGTTGCTATAGCGGAACAGATGGAAGATCCCAAACTGGCCAAAGGGTTGGTAAAGCGGGAAGTGATCCGGGTGGTAACACCGGGAACTATTACCAGTGCACAGGCTCTGGACGAGACAAAAAACAACTACCTTATGGGCATTGTTTATCTGGACAGCCACTATGGTATTTCTACAGCAGATATTAGTACCGGTGAGTTTTTGGTAACAGAGGTGGAAACAGACAGGGAACTGTTTGATGAGATTAACAAATTTTCACCTTCTGAGATCATCTGCAACAATGCTTTTTATGTGTCCGGTGTAGATCTGGATGAGTTGAAGAACCGCTACCAGGTGGCGATCTCCGCTTTGGACAGCCATTTCTTTTCTGACGATTCCTGTAAAAAAGTGTTGAAGGAGCATTTTAAGGTAGGCTCGTTAAGCGGGCTGGGACTGGATGATTATCCAACGGGTGTGATCGCGGCAGGCGCTGTGATGGAATACATGTATGAGACCCAGAAAAGTACTCTGGAGCATATTACAGGTATTACCCCTTATTCCACTGGTCAGTTTATGGTCATTGATACTTCCACCAGAAGAAATCTGGAACTGGTAGAGACCATGCGTGAAAAACAAAAGAGGGGAACTCTTTTATGGGTGCTGGATAAGACAAAGACCGCCATGGGAGCCAGACTTTTGCGAAATTATATTGAGCAGCCTCTGATCCATAAGCAGGAGATCCTGCGCCGTCAGGATGCAGTGGAAGAGCTGAACATGAATTATATTTCCAGGGAAGAGATCTGCGAATACTTAAATCCTGTGTATGATTTAGAGCGTCTGATCGGACGCATCAGCTATAAAACTGCCAATCCAAGAGATCTGCTGGCATTTAAAACATCTCTGGAGATGCTTCCTTATATCAAAAAGCTGCTGGGAGAATTTCAGGCAGAGCTTTTAAAAGAATTAGAAGCAGAATTAGATCCGTTAGAAGATATTTATGAGCTGATCGGGAAAGCCATTGTAGACGATCCGCCTGTTACCATTCGTGAAGGCGGTATGATCCGTGAAGGCTATGATGAAGAGGCAGACCGCCTGCGTCATGCAAAAACAGAAGGAAAAACCTGGCTTGGAGAACTGGAAAACAGAGAAAAAGAAAAAACAGGAATTAAGAACCTGAAGATCAAGTTCAATAAGGTTTTCGGCTACTATTTTGAGGTGACCAATTCCTTTAAGGATATGGTGCCGGATTATTTTGTAAGAAAGCAGACACTGACTAATGCAGAACGTTTTACCACAGACGAGCTGAAACAGTTAGAGAATGTGATCATGGGAGCAGAGGAAAAGCTGGTATCTTTAGAGTATGATCTGTTCTGTCAGGTCCGTGACTCCATTGCAGCTCAGGTGCTGCGTATCCAGAAGACGGCAAAAGCCATTGCGGGCATTGACGTATTCTGTTCCTTATCTTCTGTAGCCACCAGACGAAACTACGTAAAGCCTTCTATTAATGAGAAGGGTGTGATCCAGATCAAAAACGGCCGTCATCCGGTGGTAGAGCAGATGATGCGTGATGATCTGTTTGTGGCAAATGATACATTCTTAGATAATGGAAAGAACCGTCTCTCCATTATCACCGGTCCTAATATGGCTGGTAAATCAACTTATATGAGACAGACCGCTTTGATTGTGCTTATGGCACAGCTTGGCAGCTTTGTACCGGCTCAGGAGGCAAATATCGGTATCTGTGATCGTATTTTTACCAGAGTGGGCGCGTCTGATGACCTGGCAAGCGGACAGAGTACCTTTATGGTGGAAATGACGGAGGTTGCAAACATCCTTCGCAATGCTACCAGAAACAGTCTTCTGGTTTTAGATGAGATCGGCCGTGGTACCAGTACCTTTGACGGTCTTTCCATTGCCTGGGCTGTTGTAGAACATATCAGCAATACCAAGCTGTTAGGGGCAAAAACCTTATTTGCCACCCATTACCATGAACTGACAGAGTTAGAGGGAACCATCGCCGGAGTAAAGAACTACTGTATCGCTGTAAAAGAACAGGGAGATGATATTGTATTTTTGCGTAAGATCGTCCGGGGCGGTGCAGATAAAAGCTATGGCATCCAGGTGGCAAAGCTGGCAGGTGTGCCGGATTCCGTTATATCCAGAGCAAAAGAAATTGCCAGTGAACTGACGGAAAATGATATTACGGCAAAGGCGAAAGAGATTGCTGCTGTCAGTGCCAATGTGGTGCAGCATAAGGCTGTTCCAAAGCCTGATGAGGTAGATATGCAGCAGATGTCCTTCTTTGATACAGTAAAAGATGACGATATCATCAAAGAACTGGACGGACTGGAGCTGTCAACCATGACGCCTATTGATGCCATGAACACTTTATACCGCCTTCAGACCAGGCTTAAGAACCGTTGGAAGGAGAATCTATGAATTTCCATATATTAACATTATTTCCGGATATGGTGGAAAATGGCTTAAAGACCAGCATCACAGGCCGTGCCATTGAAAGCGGCGCTATTTCTGTAGAAGCAGTGGATATCCGGGACTATACAACTGATAAACACAGACATGTAGATGATGCACCTTATGGCGGCGGCGCCGGAATGGTGATCCAGCCGGCACCGGTGTGTGATGCCTATGATGCACTTTGCAAAAGGCTGGGAAAACGTCCAAGAGTGATCTATATGACTCCCCAGGGCCGTGTGTTTAACCAGTCCATTGCCGAAGAGCTGGCAAAAGAAGAAGATCTTGTATTTTTGTGCGGTCATTATGAAGGAATCGATGAAAGGGCCTTAGAGGTGATCCAGGCAGAATACCTGTCGGCAGGTGATTTTGTCCTTACAGGAGGGGAACTTCCTTCTATGGTGATGATCGACTGTATTTCCCGCCTGGTGCCGGGAGTACTGGGAAATGGTGATTCTGCAGAAGTTGAGTCTTTCTATGACAATCTGCTGGAATATCCACAGTACACCAGACCGGAAGTTTATGAGGGAAGAGCTGTGCCGGAAGTTCTTCTTTCCGGTCATCATAAAAATATTGAAAGCTGGCGCAGAGAACAGTCTATCCGCCGCACCCTGGAAAGACGGCCGGATCTTTTGAAAGATGCATCCCTTACATTAAAAGAACAGAAGTTTTTAGACAGTCTGTTAAAAGAACGGGGAGAAAGCCAGTTAAAAGAACTGGAGCAGCTGGTAAGAGAAGCAGTGAAAAACGAAGAAACTCCTGGAAGTGACCGGGAATATTACCAGCAGATGAAGAAAGTGAAGAAGCTTCTCAACGAAAAACGTGTTACCTTGCAGGAACTGAAAGACTATTACAAAGTTCTTGGAACATTAAAACAGGAATTATAAATGTATTAAGATGTTAAGGAGATTGTAAAAATGGACCCAACAGGCAATACGATTGCCCTGCGTATCATTATTATTGTTATTTTACTGGCATTATCTGCCTATTTTTCTTCTGCGGAAACGGCTCTTACCATGGTAAATAAGATCCGCATGCGTACACTGGCAGATGACGGAAACAAGGCGGCAGCCTGTGTATTAAAGCTTCATGATAATAAAAGCAAGATGTTAAGTGCCATATTGATCGGAAATAACGTGGTAAATCTGTCCACGTCCTCTATTATGACCATTCTGGCAGCAGATATTTTTGGAAATGCTGCTGTTGGTATAGCCACAGGCGTACTGACCGTTCTGATCCTGATTTTTGGTGAGATCACACCAAAGACCATGGCTTCTTTAGAAGCGGACAAGATCGCCATGAAGAGTGCCAGAAATATTTATCTTTTAATGACATTGCTGACACCGGCAATCTGGGCAGTGAATCAAATGTCCGGTTGTATTCTGCGTCTGCTTCATGTGGATCCCAATAAGAAGTCTGATGTTATGACAGAAGATGAACTTCGTACCATTGTGGCAGTGGGACATGAAAAAGGCGTGATTGAGACAGATGAAAAGAACATGATCAATAATGTGTTTGATCTGGATGATTCTGTTGCAGGAGACATTATGGTACCTCGCGTGAATATGACTTTTATTGATATTGACGCAAGTTATGAGGAACTGATGGAAAAATTCCGCAAGACCCGTTATACCCGTTTTCCGGTTTATCAGGACAGCAAGGATAATGTAGTAGGCATTATTAATATTAAAGACCTGCTGTTAGAGGACGAGAGGGAAAAATTTTCAATCAAAGAACATCTGAGAAAACCACTTTATACTTTCGAGGCCAAAAAGGTTTCAGAATTAATGCTGGAAATGCGGAAAACTTCCAATAATATTGCAGTTGTCTTAGACGAATACGGAACTACCGCCGGACTGGTCACTCTGGAAGATATTCTGGAAGAAATCGTAGGTGATATCCGCGATGAGTATGATGCAGATGAGGAAAAGGATTTTGTGAAGCTGGGACATGGCGTTTACTTAGTAGATGGTGCCATGAGTCTGGATGATGTAAATGACAGACTGGGACTTTCCCTGCATTCGGAAGATTATGATTCCATTGGCGGACTTATTATAGAAAAACTGGATCACATTCCGGTTCAGGGAGAAATGGTTACAGTGGGAAATATCCGCCTGTCTGCTCACAGAGTCAATGGAAACCGTATTAAGAAGGTCTGTATCCAGATTTTAAAAACAGATGGGAAAAACACTGTAACAAAATAATAGAAAAAACACTTGCATTTAATAAAAAACTATGATAATATCAATTTGTTGTGACAAGAATAGATGGTCCTCTGCTACTGAAGTGTTATGAACAGGATTTATAACACAGAGTATTAAGAACATCCAATAGATGAAGGAGGTTCACACCATGAACGAAATTATTAAGAATATCGAAGCAGCACAGTTAAAGGAAAACGTACCTAGCTTTAAAGTTGGTGATACTGTAAAGGTATACAACAAGATCAAAGAGGGTAACCGCGAGAGAATCCAGATCTTCGAAGGAACTGTTATTAAGAGACAGAACGGCGGAGCAAGAGAGACTTTCACAGTAAGAAAGAACTCCAACGGTATCGGCGTTGAAAAGACCTGGCCATTACATTCCCCAAGCGTTGACAACGTAGAAGTTGTTCGTAAGGGTAAAGTAAGAAGAGCAAAACTGAACTACTTAAGAGACAGAGTAGGTAAGGCTGCTAAGGTAAAAGAGTTAGTTAAATAATTGAAGCAGGAATGATTAAAAAAGGGGCAATGTAAATTGCCCCTTTTTAGCTCATAAAGGGCAGGTTGCAGACAGGCGCACACAGACGGGGGTAACAGTTTGGATTTCTATATTAATGAAGACACAGCCTGGCTGCGAAAGGCTGTAAGGTGGATCGTAAATATTGTGGTAGCTATTGCCTGCGGCTGGTTTCTGGTTTATGGATTTGGAGAGCAGATCCTTATATCCGGCAATTCCATGCAGCCACAGTTAAGGGCCCAGGACGTGGTTCTTATGAACCGCATTACCTATGTGACAGGAGATCCAGGTCGCTTTGATGTGGTGGTCTTTGAGAGGGAAGACGGCAAAAAAAATGTGAAGCGGATCATTGGTCTTCCGGGAGAGACAGTGCAGATCAGAAACGGTCTTGTATATATTGACGGAGAACCTTTAAAAGATGATAAGATGGGAGAAGTTTCCCTGTCAGGAAGAGCTGTAGATCCGGTGCGCCTGGGAGAAAAAGAATATTTTCTGTTGGGGGACAACCGGGGGAGCAGTGAAGACAGCCGTTTTCCAAATATTGGAAATGTAAAAAGAGAACAGATACTGGGCAAAGTATGGTTTCGCATGCTGCCGTTATTGGATCTGGGCTTTGTATCGTAAAGGAGTTAAAAGATGAATATACAGTGGTATCCAGGTCATATGACCAAGGCAAAAAGGGCAATGCAGGAAGATATTAAGCTGATCGATCTGGTGATCGAATTACTAGATGCCAGAGTCCCTTTTTCCAGCCGTAACCCGGATATTGATAAACTTGCCGCTGGAAAGGCAAGAATGGTCCTGCTAAACAAGGCAGATCTGGCAGATGAGGGACAGACACACAAATGGGCTCAGATGTTTGAGGACATGGGGATCCATGTAGTAAAGATCGATGCCCGGAACAAGGGAACCTTAAAGCAGGTACAGGCGGTGCAGCAGGAGGCATGTAAAGAAAAGATTGAAAGAGACAGACGCAGGGGAATTTTAAACCGCCCGATCCGTACAATGGTAGTGGGTATCCCTAACGTAGGAAAATCTACTTTTATCAATTCTTTTGCAGGGAAAGCCTGCGCTAAAACAGGAAATAAGCCTGGTGTTACAAAGGGAAATCAGTGGATCCGCTTAAATAAAACATTGGAGCTTTTAGATACTCCAGGCATCTTATGGCCACGCTTTGAGGATCAGCAGGTAGGCCTTCATCTGGCTTTGATCGGTTCTATTAATGATCAGATCTTAAATAAAGATGAGCTGGCATGTGAGCTGATCAGCCTTTTAGAGAAAGATTATCCGCAGGTGGTAAAAGAGCGTTTTGGCATTGAAGATGTAAATGAGGAACGGGTAAAAGTCTTAGAAGAGATTGCAAGAAACCGCGCCTGCCTGATGAAGGGCGGAGAACTGGATCTGTCAAGGGCAGCCGCTTTGCTTTTAGACGATTTCCGTGGAGGCAAATTAGGCCGCATCAGCCTGGAAAAGGCAGAGGATTATAAAGACAGGATCAAGGTGAAATAAATGGCCAGAGAGTTAAAAGGGGAAAAACTGGAAAAAGAACTTTTAAGACTGGAAGAGATGAAGGCCTACGAGAAGGAAAATGCTCAGTATGAGCTGATCTGCGGCATTGATGAGGCTGGAAGAGGACCTCTTGCAGGTCCAGTGGCAGCGGGAGCGGTCATTCTTCCAAAAAACTGCCAGATCTTATATCTTAATGATTCCAAAAAGCTTTCTGAAAAACGCAGGGAAGAACTTTTCTTGGAGATCAAGGAAAAGGCAGTTGCCTGGAGCGTGGGGATCGCCACTCCTCAGAGAATCGATGAGATCAATATCCTGCAGGCTACTTATGAGGCAATGAGAGAGGCGATTAAAGGTCTTGGTGTGGAACCGGGTCTTTTATTAAATGACGCTGTGACCATTCCAGGTGTTCAGATCCCTCAGATCCCCATTGTAAAAGGAGATGCTAAAAGCGTATCCATTGCAGCGGCCAGTATTTTAGCGAAAGTTACCAGGGATCATATGATGATGGAGTACGATGAGATCTATCCTGAGTATGGCTTTGGAAAGCATAAAGGATATGGCACAAAGGCTCATATTGAGGCATTAAAGGCATTTGGACCATGTCCCATCCACAGAAGAAGCTTTATTGGTCATTTTGTAGAAGTATAGGAGTTTCATGAATAAAAGGGAAATTGGCAGCCGTTACGAAGAAGCAGCGGCTGCTTTTTTGCAAAGCCAGGGCTTTCGTATTTTAGAGAAAAATTTCCGGTGCAGACAAGGGGAGATCGATCTGGTATGCCAGGAGGGAAAAGAACTGGTGTTTACAGAGGTAAAGTACAGATCCGATACATCCTGGGGATCTCCCTTTGAGGCAGTAGATCATCGTAAACAGGAAAAGATACGGCGAACAGCATTGTTTTACCTGTGCCGTTATGGTTATCCGGAAAATACGCCCTGCCGTTTTGATGTGGTAGGTATAACCAGGGAACGTATACAGCTGATACGAAATGCGTTCTGATACTAGTATCTTACATAGAAAAGAGGCAGACAGATGATCCAATGGAATTATAAAAATGAAAACAATGTGTTTATAAACAGGGAAGAAAATGGAGTTCCTTATCTTTCATTTGCTGCGCTGGAAGAGACCGGTCTTGTGGTAAACGGATTTTCCACCCGTTTGGGAGGCGCAAGCAAAGGAAAATATGCGACAATGAACTTTGCTTACAACAAAGGGGATGAGGAAGAGGCAGTACTGGAAAACTATACCCGGATGGCAAAGGCTTTAGGGGTAGACAGAGACCGTATGGTGGCATCCAACCAGACACATACTACCAATGTACGTCTTGTAACAGAAGAAGATGCGGGAAAGGGGGTAGTGCGTAAGAGAGATTATACAGATGTAGATGGGCTGATCACCAATGTAGAAGGTATTACGCTGGCAACGTTTTATGCAGACTGCGTACCGTTGTATTTTCTGGATCCGAAACATAAAGCAATCGGTCTTTCCCATTCCGGCTGGCGGGGGACAGTAAACAGAATGGGACAGTGTACCATTCATGCCATGACAAAAGCCTTTGGAACGGATCCGAAAGATCTGATCACCTGTATAGGACCGAGTATCTGTCAGGACTGTTTTGAGGTAGGAGAAGAGGTGGCAGAGGCGTTTATGGAAGGGTTCAGACCCAAATGGCACAATGAGATCATTGAACCAGGCAGACGCCCGGATAAATACCAGCTGGATCTGTGGCGGGCCAATGAGATCATTTTTATGGAAGCAGGAGTGAAGCCGGACAATATCCATACCACCAATATCTGTACCATGTGTAACCATAAATATCTTTTTTCACATCGCAAGTTGGGCAATGAAAGAGGCAATATGGGAGCCTTTTTAGGACTGAAATCATGTATTTTTTAAGGAAATACGCCTGAATACTTGACCCTTAACATGGAAAATGGTATAAAACAATAAGACAAAGGACCATTATAGGACAAAGGAGTATGCTTTCATGGCTAATAATTTTGTATTCAACGACTCTCTTCCAGTAGCACCTTTAAAGCTGGCTGCACTGGAAAGCTGCAAGGATTTTGCATCTAAGGTAGATTCCCACATCGTTCAGTTCCGCCGCAACGATATGGAGGAATTAAAACGCCGCAAGGCTGATCTGCATTACCGTGGTTATGATGTAGATTCTTATCTGCTTGATTTTGAGTGCCCCAGATTTGGTACCGGTGAGGCAAAAGCAGTGATCAATGAATCTGTCAGAGGTACAGACATTTTCGTAATGGCGGATGTAATGAATTACAGTATTCCTTACACTGTTTGCGGTTATACCAATCACATGTCACCAGATGACCATTTCCAGGATATGAAGCGTGTCATCGGTTCCTGTGTTGCGACTGCACATCGTGTAAATGTAATTATGCCATTCTTATATGAAAGTCGTCAGCATAAGAGAAGCAAACGTGAATCTTTAGACTGCGCTATGGCATTAGAAGAACTGATCGCAATGGGTGTTGAGAATATTATTACGTTTGATGCGCATGACCCAAGAGTACAGAATGCGATCCCTCTGTATGGATTTGATAACTTCATGCCTACTTACCAGTTTGTAAAAACACTGTTTGCTCATGATAAGACGACTCAGATCGATAAAGATCATCTGATGATCATCAGCCCGGATGAAGGCGCTATGAACCGTGCAGTATATCTGGCAAATAACCTGGGTGTTGATATGGGTATGTTCTATAAACGCCGCGATTACTCCAAAGTAGTAAATGGACGCAATCCGATCGTTGCACATGAATTCCTTGGTTCTTCCGTAGAAGGAAAGACGGTTCTTATTATTGATGATATGATTTCCTCCGGCGAGAGTATGCTGGATACATGTAAGGAATTAAAGGAGAGAAAGGCAGCCAAAGCAATCGTATGCTGTACCTTCGGTCTTTTCACCAATGGTCTTGAGAAATTTGATGAATATTATGAAAAGGGATATCTGGACTATGTGATCACCACAAACTTAAATTACCGTCCAAAAGAACTTTTCGACCGCAAGTGGTATCTGGAAGCTGATATGAGCAAGTATACAGCTGCTATTATCAACTCCTTAAACCATGACCGTTCCATCAGTGCATCTCTGTCCCCAACAGACAAGATCCAGAAACTGGTACAGAGACGTCACAACGGAGAGATTTGATGAGCACGTAAGAAAACAAGCGGCTGCGAAGCAGACAGTTGTTTTTCAGTGCCATCAACCAGCGACCCGCCTGCGGCAGCAGGCAGTGGAGCGCGATAGCGCGTGGGTCGTGAGTATAATAACGAACAAAGATCATGCCGCAAAATAGCGTTAAAAAACTATTTTGCGGCATTTAGTTTACAAATTTCTTTAAAATTGGTAAGATATAATGAGCGCAGGAAAAAACAAGCGGCTGCGAAGCAGACATTTGTTTTTTACAAGCCATTAACGAAGGTCTCGCCTGCGCAAGCAGGCAGTAGAGCGCATGGCGCGGGAGACCTGAGTGTAAATAGAGCGCAGGAAAAAACAAGCGGCTGCGAAGCAGACATTTGTTTTTTACAAGCCATTAACGAAGGTCTCGCCTGCGCAAGCAGGCAGTTAAGCGCATGGCGCGGGAGACATGGGTGTAAATAGAGGGCAG
>UQTA01000019.1 GCA_900543885.1 uncultured Clostridium sp. | reverse complement strand
AAGAATGGACAGAAAAGAAGGAGCCTTAGTGCCGGGAGGTCTGTTAATCAGAAAAGCTGTTTCAAACGCATAATACGTTAGAAACAGCTTTTTCTCAAATCTTTCTTTTGGAGAGTTCGTCCATGTATAATTCGGCAATATAGGATGGGCCATTGCACCATAATCGGGTCTGCTCATCGTAAAGTGCCTTGCCGGTTTTGGAAGAATAAAATTCCGGCAATATTTCCTTTGGACTTTTTCCTGTATCTTCTGCAATTTCTTCGACGGCCATGGTAATAAGAAGGTCAATCGTATAGTCTATTCGCTCTTTTGAAATCATTTCTTCAGCCATATTTTCTCGCTTTCCACAAAATGCAGGCAATCAAGCGCTGCAGTTGTTTTAAAACAATACTGATCCTTTAACTTATTCGGAAGTAGCTGTTTAATACAAAAATCATCAGCTTCTTTGCTTCCGGCTATTCCAAAGGCGCCGACTAGGTATGCAGCCAGCGTTGCATTTGTCGCGTCATCCGCAATTTTCCCAGCAATAATATCATATTTTGCCATAGTATCTTCAACATCCAGAAACAAAAGTCTTTTTCGATGAGCCGCAACACAGTGCAGCCATTCCACATTTGCATCATCAAATGCATATGTGGATAATTCTGGTGAAGGTCTTAACTGAAAGATGGAAAGATAGCCATAATCCTGATTCTCTTTAATGCTTCCATTTGCGAATGCTTTAGCAATGGAAGTCTTGAGAAAACGAATAGCCTGGTCCTTGGAGGTGGTCCAAAGTCTTTTCGTCTGGCGCATCTTTCCAATAAAGGCTTCTTTACCTCACAATAGCTGCCATGGTAAAGGATAAGCCCATCTGTAAAATCAAGCACTAATTTGGATCCCCTTTCTTTGAAGAAATTCCGTGATGTCTTCTAATACAGCATCATCTCCTTCGCAGTGAAAAATCCCATAACATTTTTCGATATAGCCAAGTACATCTGCTTTTCCGAAGATGTTAAAAATCTCATCCACAGGAAGATGCCATTCCTTTGATGCTAAACGTACCAATCGGGTCTGCATGAATATGATCTCTTCTTTTTCGCTCATCGCGAAATCCTCCTTTCCGAGCTATTTCTATACTCCATATTAACATAATATCTGCGCGTGAACAAGATGACGATGTGGCAACCAATTTAGTAAGCTTTTTAGTCAAGCTCGTCAACTACAATAGATCTTTTATATTCCTGCTTTCCTTCATAATCTCCGGTATAACCACTGGCCAGAAACCAATCTGACATTGCCTTCCTCTTTTGAAGGCCGCGCAATGCTTTTTCGTAATCAAAAACATAGGAATCTGCTATAAAATTTTTGCACAGTTCCCGGATATATATTATGTCATGTTCTGATTTACCCTGAAAACCGTATTCCGTTTCGTAATTCGGGTTGTCAGAGTAGCTCTTGCGGTGTCCGGCATAGAAGATAACGTCATAGCAGCATTCGCGACGAATCTTCCGTTCCAGGTCTGATTGCTGCCAGTACGGATCACTATAGTCGGTAATCTTAATGTCGAATACCTTCTTTTCATCCACGTCAAAAAACTGGACACGGTAACGGCCGTCCCCTTCTTCAATCCACTCAAATTTCATAATCCTTTTCCTCCTGGTTATTTTTACTTTCCGTATATGCCATATAGTATTTTTTTTGATCAAGGGTTCTATGGTGACCGGGAGCTATGTAATTCTCCCCCCACTATTTCCATACCCCATCTTAACACAATATCTGTGCGTGAACAAGATGCCGCGGCAGCGGTCAATCGACATAGTTTTTAAACTCCGGATACAGTGGGGCATCGGAAAAACTACCCTGCAAAAGAAAGAGGTTTCGTTTGGCCCGGGTCATGGAAACATACAGTAGGTTCCGGCCCTCTTCTGATTCTTCAAACTCTTCTACTCCATAAATTACTACGGTGGGAAATTCTTTCCCTTTTGATTTATGAGCAGTAAGAAGGGTAATCGTATCGGGGCTTGCGGGATATTCAACCTCTGCTGTATCAGAAAATTCGATCATGGCATTCATATGGTTAAGAAATTCGGAAGCCGTATTGATAGCCCGCATTTCGATGCGGGAGCACAACTCTTCTACTGCCGGATGTTCCTTCTTCTGCCAGAGAAACTGGTAAATGGACCGAACGGCATCGGACAGATCCTGGGCATACAGAAGTTTTTTACAGGAAGAAAGTGTCCTGGCAAGTGCGATACCGGGACTGCCGGATGCTTCATATATTTCAAGCAGATCCGGATCATATAAATCTGGTTCTGGAAGATTGAAATATTTTAAGAAGCTTTCCAACATGTGGTCTCGCTCGACAGGAATGTCCAGTTCATATCCATTACGTTTCAGCTGTCTGTAAAGCGCCAGTGGATCATGAAAATTGGTCACGTAGAGAGAAAATGTGTCACGAATGGCAATAAATACCTCATCCTTTATGAGTAATGTTTTGGGTGAAGTTGCAAGGTAAAAACCATCTAAACTTTTTTTGATCTTTTCCAGCGCTTTATTTTTGCGCGCAATGATGGCAATATCTCCAGGTTTATAACCAGAGCGTTCTGCGGATGCAACCAGATCCCGGATGGTATCTACCAGAACATTTTTCCGATAAATCGGCCGAACCGTAGCGCGGTGATGGGAACGCAGAGATTTGCGATACCGATTCGTATTATTGGCAATCAGCGCATTTGCAGCTTCCAAAATGTGGTCTACCGACCGGAAATTATCTGGAAGAATCACGATTTTACTGTTGCTCCACATCTCCTGAAAATGAAGCAGGTAATAGTTGCTTCCTCCGCGCCAGGAATAAATACTCTGATCATCGTCTCCCACAACCACAATATTTCCATGGGATGCGATGGCGTATACCAGATCGACCTGATCTGACGAGATATCCTGGAATTCATCAATCATTACATAGCGAAAACGCTGCTGATAGCTTTTTAATACATCTGGATATTCGCTAAACAGTTGGTTGGTAAGCTGGATCTGTTCATCAAAGCAGATATACCCCTCTTCTTTCATTCGTTCCTTCAGTTTCTGATAAAGGCACCCTAAACCATCCGGATCAGGAAAATCCGCATGTTTTTTCCACTCTTCCAGTCCGTCTTTCTCAATGGAAAGTACAGCGTTGTAAATCCTGCTCAGCAGGCCGAAATCACCGGTGAGTCCGTCATAGTCAATGCCGGACAATGGAGAGATTTCATCAATGATCTGCAAAATCAGACGATAGTAGTCTACCTTCTCTGCAATTTTTAAGGATTTTCCTATGAAGTCCTCATGTTTGCGAAGAATCGTGTAGCCAAGGCTGTGGAAGGTAAAGATGGCCGGCAATGCACTTTCTTCACCGAGCACCCGTCTGGCACGTTCCAGAATTTCGCCAGCGGCCTTTTTGGTGAAGGTGACAAAAAGAATTTGTTCCGGCAAAATCCCGTTTTTGATCATTCGTACCATACGTGCAATCAGACAGTGAGTCTTGCCGGCACCAGGTACCGCGATGACTGCCATAGGGCCATCCATGTGTTCAACAACTCTCCGCTGCTCCGGTGTCAGTCCTTTCTCTAAATCGACTGTTTCCGCTGGAACAGGGATGGAAGTTTCTTCTGGTTGTTTTTCCGGTGCCAATGCGGAAGTATTCTGCTGATGGCATACATCTGTATAGCGGCAGTATTCACATTTTTGAGGTACGGAAAGCTGGATCGTGCTCAGGAGAGCCTGGGTGGCCTCCGCTATCCCGCCGTATCCCATTTGAAGATAGCATTTCCCTTCCGTATACTGTGAGGCCAGAAAATCAGCCTTATCCTCTTTGGATTTTAAGTAGCAGATCATGGAAATCGTTTCCTGTCCATAGGCTGGAGCGCTGATCAGGTATTGTGATAACAGTTCCAGGCTGTAATATGCCTGGGTCTCTTGCTTCCTGGCTCTCACAGAATACTGTGGTTCATTCGGGAAAATACTTAAAGCATAGACATGCTCCCCCTTTTTAAGAACCAGATCTGCTTGTGCAGATAATTCAGACACCGCTACGTGGTTGCAGCTTGTATTGACTGAAATCGCTGAGCAGAGCCTGGTCTTCAAAATCTGATAACCCTGCTCAAAGAACCAGTCAGCAAAGCGATGCCACCTGGCAAGGTCCTGATCCCGGCAGGTTTCATACTGGCGGTTATTAAGGAACCAGTCTCTGCTGTATTCCAGAAATGCTTTTTCGAGTGCTTCTGAAAATGAAGTAGGCCCTTTGGATAATGCTAAAATTAAAGAGTCCTTCTTTTGATAAAAAAACTGGGTACGTTTTGATGCAGCATATAATCCCAGCTTTCCGAGACGGTAGTGGCTTTCGCAGTGGCGAAGCCGGATAAGATCCCTGATTGTAAGTTTCATAGGCTAAGTCCTCCTTTTGGGCACGAAAAAAGGAACCTCCCAAAGGAAGTTCCTCCAACGTACATATTATTCTGTTTATTTTTCCAGAATTCCCCCACTCATTCGGTCATAAAATGGCGTGCGCTTTGTCAGAGACAAATGTTGTTGAAATGAAAGAATCTATGAGTATTTTACCATTGGATTTGGGGCAAATCAAGGATTATCAGATGATGGTATGACAACTTATGTAGATTAATGGGAAGAAATGTGCTATGCTAAAAAGGCTGCCGAACCTCCAGCAGAAAGGAGGTGAGTCGGATGGGAGATTTTATCATCACATTTTTTGTCTCTGTTTTAGCAGGTGTAGTTAGCTACTACATATGCAAATGGCTGGACAGAGATAAATAGGCAGCAACAGCCTAAACGGTCGGTTCGCCGTAATGAACAAGAAAACCCCAGAGGAGGCACCCTCTGGGGTTTTCGTTTTGCCGCATGGGAAATCATCACATTTCTTAGCTGCCTACATTTTATTATATTTTCATCGAAAAGTCAATATTCCTATGAATGCCCGTTTATCGCTGTATGAATATCTGGTTATCGTTTGTTATAATTAATAGTTTTGTAATGGAGAATTAAAGATAAAGGTTCACTTTTGTGCTACCATATTTATAACAAATAATTTGAAAAAGGGGCGATTACATGGAAGAGAGTTTCTGGAAACAGACATATGAGAAGATTCTGATTGGAATGGGTCTCTTTGGGATTACGTTGAATTTTCTCTTTCTCAATCAGATTCTTCCCTTCCTTGGTGCCCTTTTGCTGTTTACGGGATTCCGAAAACTGAGACTGGAAAACCGCTGGCTGAAAGCCGGATACGCAGGCGCCGCGCTCAAAGTTGTGATTACCATCGTGAACATTGTGATTGGAAGTGTGCTCGAACGGGAGAAAATTTATGTTTCATATGTATGGAAAGTGATTGTTTTCTGTGGCGGAATTTTGCCGGTTTTTCTGATGGTTTGTCTCTTCCTTGGTATGCGTGAGGAACTGGAAAAGCGTAAGGCGGAAATAAAAAATGAGGTCCTGCTCCATATCATCATCTGGTATGTGGTGGTGACCGTGCTTGCGGTTCGGGAATATGAGGGCTGGATTCTTGGCCTGGCGATCGTTGCCGCATATATTGGAATCCTTGTGGAGTTAAAGAATATAGCAGAAAAACTGGAACAGGCCGAATATGTACTGGAAGAGCATCCGGTGCGGATTTCAGATGGAAGATACGCAGCGGGAGCAGCAATTCTGACTGCGGCAGGCCTGCTCATCGGCTATACATGTTTTGGTTCCTATCACATGGCGTGGACAACTGCAAAAGAAACGCAGGATTCGGCGAGTGAAGAAATCAAAGCACATCTGTTATCCCTGGGTTTTCCGGAAGAGATTTTGCATGATTTAAAGGAAGAAGATATTCTGGCATGCAAAAATGCCAGACAGATTTTGCTGAATCAAAGCGATGATTTGCTGCGGGACGGGGATGAGCGGCTGCAGCTTGACGGCGTGGCAGTGGAACTGGAACAGGAAGGGCAGTGGAAGGTAATCCATCATTTCTTATGGAACGGAAATTCGGGCTTTCGCGGGACAGAGGCAGTGCAGATCAATCCTGCATACCAGGAATTGAACGGCGGTTGGACTGCCCAGGGAGAACTTACCGGCCAGGTCCTTTACGATAAGGATGGGACTTCTTACACCGCAGAGTATGCGTCTTTACAAAATGAAGCATACGATACCAACCAGAATTTTCCATTTTACGGAAGCCAGCAGTATGCCAGCATTTTTGCAGAATTTTCCATGCCACATCGCGGGGAAAACTGCCGCGGATACGTGGCTTACGAAATCAAGGCAAAGGAAAGTGACTGGTGGATTGATTCCTGGCTCAATTACACCCATCAAAAGACCATCTGGCAGTACCCAGTGATATCTGCGGCCCAGAACAGAAAACAGGGAGGCTGGCTGAATGAGCGTGTGTTCAGTACTGTGCAGGATGCGCTGCAGGTGTTACCGGAGGGAGAACGTGAGAATTCTGTCGGCTTAGGAATGTAAAATAGGGAGTTGCAGAGGTGTTTTTTATGAAAAGAATCACATGCATTTTACTGACTTGCATATTATGTTTTTCTATTTCAGGCTGTACAAAGACATATAAAGGTACGGATGAACTGATAGAAAAAGCCAGAGAAGAAATTCCAGTTTCCGATGCGGATACGATTGATATGCAGTATGGAGGTATGTGTACCGTAGATGATACGGCACTCGTTTGGTTTATTTCTGGCAATCAATATCAGACGCATTACTACCTTCCTATGGAAGTAGAAATCAAAGGAGAAGCAGAATATGCTTATGTTCGGACATACAAACCGATGTCTCCTTTCATGGATATTGCTGTTTTGAACTGGAATCGTGGGTATGCCTTTATTGTGAACAATCCAAATTGTGTTTCTGTAAAAATTACGGATGAAGCAGGTACACATGAAGAAATGATAGAAAAAGATGCCTATCCGTATGTGTTCTATTGTTCATCTGTCCCATCGGAGTACGTTTTTATTGATGCTGAAGGAAATGAACTTAACTGAAACCTCAGCAACTTCAAATTTGAAGGGAGGCAGTTAAGATGATTTCTTGTAATAAGAAATTGAAGAGTGCAGCTAAGGGATTTCTATGTGGAATGTTGCTATATCTATTTATGATATTTATGACGGGGCATTTCACCTTTTTCAGATTATCTGAAATTCCGACGTATCTTTTGAGACGACTCCCATACGGAATAATGAAGTGTTTCTCCTTTGGAGTGGTTGGTTACCTAATAAGTTTGTGTTATTACATTGAGAAAAGAAAATTCAATAAATGATAAAAAGTGGGCTTCTAGGAATAATCGCAAAGGCTGCCGTCCTGGTATTTGTTAGGCGGTAGCCTTTGCTTATGCAAGAATGAAAATGTGCTTTTATATGTTGATTGACTCAGTTATTCATTCCTATGATCACAACTCTGCAGAATTTCCAGGGTCCTATTATCTCTTTCTCCACCGAAAAATTTTTTGAGTACTTTTTCAAATACATCAATTTCCGGAGCTACAGTATCAAATAGGGTCATACAGGACTGGAGCTTTCTATCATCTGGTTCACCCATTACTTTCTTTGCATCGTTGTCTTTAATTTCCAGCAGGACAGTGGATATTTCAATCAGATTATGGCCGAGGGTTGGATCCGTAATATAGTTTTCAGCTTCCTCACGACTTTCAATGGCATAGTATATCGCCATATTACTGTATCCGAGACCACGAATCTGGGGGAATATGAACCACATCCAATGGCTTCTCTTTTTACCTACCTTTAATTCCTCATAAGCGTCATGATAGTAATTCTGCTGTGCTATTAGGAAACGATCTAATGATTTTTTCATGAATGGCTCCTTAAAAATATTTACTTTGGCGAGGCTTCTGCAGGTGACAGTTGTTCAATTTTTGCCTGCAGCTTTGCATTTTCTCTATCCGCTTCTCTGATACGCTCCTGCATTTCACGCTCTTTATCCATGACGGCGCGCTCTTTATCAATTTCCGCACGCAATTTGCTTTCATTTAACTGAGACTGTAGGGCTGAAAATTTGTCCTGGAGCTCTTTGTACTGCTCCTGTAAATCCTTGTATTTTTCCAGATCGGCTTCCATACCAGTCATTTTTTTGAGAAGAAGATCATTGCTGGCAGTTTTTTCATTGGCAATCGTGCGGGCATCATCACGCTCACGGCATGCATGCTCTTTTTCACTCATTACTTTTTCAATTTGAGCAGTGGTTTCTTTTTTTATGGCTTCAATCTGGGCAGCGGCATCCTCCTCTGCTTTATTCATCGTATCCATGGCCTCTTTTTGGAGTCTGTTAGCCAAATCAGTATTTTGCTGGGCCCTATCCATATCAATTTGGGCCTTTGCAATAGCCTGTTCTTTTTCTGTAATCGCAGCATTTAATGCTTCCTGAAGCCTAGAAATTTTGGCATCCTGGCCGACTGCTATACCATTAAGTTGTTTAATTAATGTAGAGATCGTGGCTTCAACTGCCAGTAAGGGGCCTTCTAACTCAGGATGTGTCCCTCTGATATTGTCGGACTCTGCAATATCAAGAATGCGCAGAATAGCATTCTCCTGCTGCTCGCCTTTTGGGTCTTCCAGATTTTTATACAGATCAATGATGTGCATCAGCCGTTCCGATGCTGTTGCGGTCAAGCGCATGCTGACCGGCTTTTTGGCAGATTTTTCTTTGATTTCTTCCATGGGATGCTCCTGATTGATATAAATGTTTACGTTTACATTATTTACGTTTACTTTAATTGTATTATAGCATCATACAGGCCACATAACAATAGAAAGTTTATTTTTAGTGAAAAACGTAAACTTTTTATTGCGAGAAATGTAAATAAAAATAGCCCTGGACATTTTTGCCCAAGGCTATATCATGCAGCATCAATTTTACTTTGCAATTAGGCGAATACACAATGAATTTCACGATATATGTTGAATTTAAAGTGCACGTGGTCACTGATTCCCACATGTGATAATTCAGCAGACAAGTACGGCAAATATTTTTGATTTGGAGTTGTTTAGGCATTTTAGAACAAAAAGTTTACGTTTACGCCGTAAACGTAAACTTTTATGGAGATGAGCAACGATTATAGCATATAGAAAGAAAAATTCCATAAATAATGCTATTCTACCGTTCCAGTGGAAGATCTAATCCAGGATCTTTTCAGGCTTAAAATTGAGGTAGTCTCCAGAAACCAGGTGATACCGGATCCCATGGTGAACTCCGTGGATACTGTCGCCGTAACGGGACTCTCCGTGGCAGTGGGAATATACAACATGCTCCACTCCGTACTCTTCGGCCATCCGCGTGAAGATACTCTCCTCTTCCACGATATTTGTTGGCGGATAGTGGAGAAACATAATATATTTACGGAAGCCGGCCTCTCTGGCGCTTTCAAAAGAAATCCGCAATCGTTCCGCTTCCCGCGCTACCAGCTTTTTGGCCTGTTTCTCATTGGCTTCATCCCATCCGACAATCTGCCCTTTTGAATTGATGTAGAATGGTCCCTCAAAGGTATATCCTTTTGTTCCTACAAGGGCATAATCCTGGTAATGATAGTGATTATTCTGCAGGAAATGCAGCTGTGGTTCATATTCTTGATTTAGAACTGCAGTTTTCTTGGCATCCCAAAACATATCGTGATTTCCCCGCAGCAAAATCTTATTTCCGGGAAGATCTGCGATAAAAGCAAGATCTGTTTTTGCTTCGGACAGATTTTTGCCCCAGCAATGATCTCCAGTGATGACAAATGTATCTTCATTTCCAATCAGTTTTCTGCAATTCTTTTCGAGTTTTTCTTCATGCTTTTTCCAGACTTTCCCGAATCTATCCATAGGTTTGTCTACGGAAAAGGCCAGATGCATATCTCCCAGAGCATATAGTGCCATGTTTTCTGAGTCTCCATTTAAAATGAATGTTTGATGAGCAGGCCGGACAATACAAACTGCGATGTTATATGGGGAGGATGCTCAACGATATTTTTAGTATAATGGGTTGCTTCGGGAGTGTCAATTCGATTTGCATTCACCTACATCTGGCCGGCTTAGGCCAGGAGGCTGATTGGCAAAACAAAAAGAGGATATGCCCATAACAGACATACCCGCTAAAATTACTTTGTTGTCTGCATCAAAGTTTAGAAATAAAAAAGTTTACATTTACAGCGTAAACGTAAACTTCCAAAGAAAGTGGCAGATTTTTCATGCATCATCTGTAAATGATACGACATCGTTGGGCGTGCAGGACAGATATTTGCATATGCGTTCTAATGTTACCAAGGTTATATTTTGGCCTTTTTTGAGCCGGTCAAGCGTATGATTGTCAAGGACCTTATCCTTCAACAGAGTATACTGTGTAATTTTGCGTTTCTGCATCGTGTCCCATAACGGGCTGTAATCAACCATTGAAAAGTCCTCCTAAGAGCAATCATAGCTGAATTACGGATAAATCAACATTGTGCATATATGCACAATGTTGTATACTGGTTAGAAGGAGGTAAGAGAATATGCAGGAATTTGACTATAGTAATGAAACATCGAATGATTTGTATGATGCGGTGGATGGGCTGTCTTATGAGGAAGCGGTATTTGCCAAGGAAGCTATTGAAAAAATAAAAGAGGAAAAAGAAGAGAAAAAGGTCATGAAATTTAAAAAATGGTTTAATGAGGCTCTTTTCCCGATTCTTAATGAATTTGCTGCTGTTTCCGGATGCTGCCTTAAAATTGATCAGGATGCGTGTGGCGGTATGACAGTAACATTAAGGAGCAAGTATGGCGTTGATATCACTGCAAACCAGAAACAAATGCACATGGCAATAGCATTCGCAGACCACATTGCTGTAAACAAGTGGTCTGGAGCTGATGAGGTGGAACTTACTCTCATATATGGTATTCCTGAAGAAGATTAAGAATTGAATGGATGAGAAAAGGTTCATCCTATTAGCAAAACACTAATGAGATGGACCTTTCATTGAATTCTCTTAATAAATGCAGTATTGAGGTGCTCCCCCGGATGCCAGAAGATCATCAATACCTTTTCCATTTTCTTCTTTCCAGTTTGCAATTACGACTGGGATGCCAGCGGTTTTTAGTCCGTCTGCCAGTGATTTTTCGCACGATAAAACCCGCTCATTATGAAGCTTGTCTGCATCAAATGCAACAACAACCATTTTCATTCCCAGTTCTTTCATTTGAGAAAGAACACCGTCATCTAAAATAAGAGAATAGGAATTGACCCCGGGAAGAGTTACCACCGGAGTCGATAAGGCGTTGGATGCAAATAGTCCTTTTGGCTCACCCTCCGTGATGTACCAAAGGGAGGATGTTTTGGCAAAAGGAAGGCCGTAAAAACTGCATTGGTTTGCAGCCGCGCAGCCCTTTTTATAGATGTTGGCCAATATTCCACGTGTTGCAGCCTGAGAATCCTGATAGTAGGAAGCCAGGGTTCTGTATTTTCCTTTTTGCGGGAGAAATTCTTTCTCTCCTCCAGGGGTTACAAAGTAAACTCCCTTCATGCTGATGAAATATTTTTTACCTTCGGCATAGTAGAAACGATCCTGGCCGGAAGTGATCACGGTTGCATCAATGTCAGAAAAATCTTTCCGGATCCGAAGACGAAAGGTGTTCCCATCGAGGTCATACATCGGAAATACCAGTCCACTTGGGCCGGCAAAGGTCCACTGCTCTCCTTTTAAATACGCCCCGGGAATTCCTTCGAGTGAATTTGATCCAAATTTCTGTAGAATTAGATCTGCAAGCCTGGCTCTGGTTATATTTCTGGTGCGGTATCGGTTATGGTACTTTACCCGCAGGCTGTCCTCTTCTGGAAATGATACAATATGATGCTTTTCAATCAGTTCATCCGTCCAACCCTGGCTATGAAGATAAGCCTTGTGTGCCGGGTCAAGGATCAGAAGATTTTGCATATAGGTGTAAATACTGCTGCAGTTTTCATTGTTTTTGGGCACAATCTGATCAACCGGTTTCAGTTCCCTTTTTTGTGGTTTTGAAATATGCGAATAATTCATTCCGGTTTTCTTTTTCCGGAGCAGTTCGTACTGAGTGCGTTCTTCATAGATGGAACTGCCGGAACCTTTTGCGCTTCCGATGAACACATATTCCTGGCCATCGGAACCGATCATATTGCACTTTTCTTTATCACGCTGGCAGCAGATGAGCTCACCACCGTAATCTTCCGGTGTCCAATAGCCACACCAGTCTTCATGCTGACAAATGGGGCATTTTCTGGCCCTGCTTACCCCTTTCCATGCATCGCTCATGTTCTTCTCCTCCTGTAAATATGATATTTGTTTGCTTTTTACCGCCATGTAGCGGAGTATGTCAGTCCTGCTGACGCATATGATTGCCTGTCGGCATCATTTTCGCATAAAAAAGGGCATATCAATCCCGGATGAGATCGTATGCCTTTCACATAGCGAATTATATTTGAAAAAAATGAGTACCGTTTTATTATATCTGCTTCACAAATGCTTGTCAACAGCGCTGAAACCCTGTTCGGCGAAGGGAAAGCCTTTGAAAGGACTGCAAGTTAAACACTCATGGGAAGGTTAAGAGATGCAGACCAGTCAGATTAATTCCAATATCTGTTGGATGTTCTTTTTGCCAAATGAGGTTTTATCCTGATTGATAATCAGACAGGGAACGCTCATAACATGATATTTTTCTTTTAAATCTGGAAAATGGGCAATATCATATACTTCAGCCGTTACGAGAGGGTTTAGGGAAGCAATCCTCTGTGCGGCCGTCACAAGATCCGGGCACATGGTACAGGAAAGTGATACCAGGACCTGCAGATGAACGTTATGCTGGATTGCCAGTATTTTTTCTCTTATTACAGGATCAAGTGGCTGCCCAGGCCCTGCAGCATTATATAATCCCAGAATAAAGGACGTAAATTCATGCCCTCCAGGGACGCCGTGAAAAGCCAGCCCTGTCTGCTCTCCGCTTTCGGTTAATACATCCACAAAAGGAAGCGAAGCACCGGTCTCTGCAGAAGGGACGCGTTCGTGCACAGTCAACTTATCTGTATATTTTGCCAGTTCTGTCATATAATTTTCTAATTCCTGGCTCACGGGCCGGGAATCCAGATGCAGCTCAAGCTGCAATTTCCGTTCCATTTTGGCAAATACCGTATTTAACTGGTTTATGATATCCTGTGAGAAAAAACTATTTGAGGATTTTACATCTGGCGCGGCACCTTTTTTAACCGCCTGTTTTGCAAGGATACCGGTTCTTCCCTGCATGGCAGCCGCATATTTTTCCAGCTCCGTAGCGGCGGTAGCACCATCTCCCACTGCCGTTACTACCTGGCGCAGATTTTTCTGGCACACATCACCGGCTGCATAAATTCCTTGGCAGCTGGTCTGCCGGCTCTTATCGGTTATCACATATCCATGGGGATCCAGATTTACCAGTTCTTTTACCAGTGATGTGTTTGGCTCATAACCTGCAAATACAAACACTCCGAACGTGTCATTTGCAGAATCAAAGAGAGTTTCCTTTCCGGTATTTCTATTTCTGTAGCAGATCCTGCGCAGCATGTGGTCACCCTCAACACAAATAACTTCGGTATTTGTCAGGACGGTAATCTTAGGATGATTTTTGGCTGCTTCTGCAACAGCTTTTGCGCAGGAAAAATCATCGTCTCGGATCAAAATGGTCACATGGCTTGCGAATTTGGTGAGGAATACACTCTCTTCTGCCGCTGCAAATCCTCCGCCGATTACAAAGATTTCTTTCCCGTAGAAGAATTCTCCGTCACAGGTTGCACAGTAAGCTACTCCATGACCGCGGAACTCTGCCTCACCTGGAAAGCCGATCATTCTTGGATGGGCGCCTGTTGCAAGCAGAATTCCAAAGCTTTGGAAGCTGTCCTTGTCTGTAGTGCTTTCCCAGAGTTCTGCTCCGGATGCAGTTTCTTCTTTTTTTAGCGCAGTAACTTCCCTTAATAGAAATTCAGCTCCAAAAAACTCGGCCTGTCTGCGCATGGTTTCTGTCAGTGCTCTCCCGCTGGTTTTCTCAATGCCTGGATAATTTACCACTTCATCAGTGATGGTGACCTGGCCGCCGAATTTCTCTTTTTCAAGGATAAGGACACGATAGCGGGCACGTGCAAGATATAATGCGGCGGTCAGTCCGGCCGGCCCTCCGCCGATCACTACTACATCATAGAAATTTTCCTTTTCCATCAGAGCATACCTACCAGATCAAGGCTTGGTTTTAAGGTTTCTGCACCAGGTTGCCATTTGGCCGGGCATACTTGATCGCCATGTTCTGCTACGAACTGGCATGCCTGAAGGCGGCGAAACAGTTCATCCGCATTACGGCCAACATTGCCCGCATTTATTTCATATACAACGATTTTCCCTTCTGGATTTACGATGAAGCTTCCTCTCTCGGCCATTCCGTCAGACTCAATCAATACATCAAAGTCATTACAGAGTACATGCGCTGGATCGGCAAGCATCGGATATGTGATCTTGCCAACCCGCTCAGAGGAATCATGCCATGCTTTGTGCACGAAATGAGAATCTGTAGAGACTGAATAAACTTCGCAGCCTGCCTTTAGAAAATCAGGGTATTTGTTTTGCAGATCTTCCAGCTCTGTAGGGCATACAAAGGTAAAGTCTGCCGGATAGAAGAAAAAGAGACTCCATTCTTTCATGATATCGTCCCTGGTTACTGTTTTAAATCCACCATTCTGATAAGCCTGAACAGAAAAGTCGTTTATTTCTTTATTGATCATTGACATCTTAGCATTCCTCCTTTATGGAGTAATGGTTCCCGGAACCACATAAATTTATGCGAAGACCGCGCTTCAGCAATGATGTTTGCATAGAGGAAGGTATTAATCTTATGGTCATCCGAAACAAAAAAGACATACAAAGTCCATTGGGCTTATATGTCTTTTACCTGCAGTTTCTAAAACCAGTCTGTTACGATGTGGTACGGATCCATGGTTTCTGCGGTGATATAGTATTCGCCTGTTGCTGGGACAGGCTGCCCGTCCGGGCCAATGATCTTTGCATTAGCACTTATTTCTGTCAGGGGAAGTAAAGTTGTGCATGGTTTGATTAAGCACAGTGGGTTGATCTCAACAATTCTATATAAATATTTTCTTTTGTCTCCGAACCGCTCTACTACGACACCAGCTCTGGGACTTCTTAAGGTCACTTTCATCTTCATATCCTTCTTAAGGCCAGTATTTAAAAAGGGCTCATGCTGCAAATGATACACGTTGCGGTGAGCTATTCGGCAAACATGTTAATCCTGCTTCACTCCATTTTATCATTATTTATGAGTTACATCAATAGAAAAAGAGATATCAAACACGGTGAGGAATGCCCGGCCTTCATCACCTATTGTAGCATTGTTTTGTATGGGTTAATCAGCGCTATTTAAGTGTTGCGATGTACACAATGCTGCGCCAGAAAGGTTTCCTGTGCTGAATCATCAATAGCTTGGTCATATGGGGATTTGTTCTGTATTATGCAGAAAAGAGGCATTGCAAAAAATAGAAAAAATAAGAAAAGTATCAAATACATCGTAATTTTTGTCCTCCTGTGGTATTGAAACGGTTACGGGTGTAAGCTTCAATCTTCCTTAAGTATCGGAAAGTTCCAGGCATTCCATATGCCTATCCGCGAATTGGTATAAGTGTTTAAGAAGTGGAATTTCCGGGTTCTTAAGTGAAGCATCGGTGCTAAAGAGTAAAGGTGTTTTAAAATGGTTGCTGTCCAGAAAGTGGTTCAATTTCCTTGCATCATCCAAAGTTTCGACAATCACTATGTATGCTTGAAAGGAAGCGACA
Source organism: uncultured Clostridium sp. (assembly GCA_900543885.1). Lineage (GTDB taxonomy): Bacteria > Bacillota > Clostridia > Lachnospirales > Lachnospiraceae > Enterocloster. The sequence goes on along the minus strand of UQTA01000019.1, from coordinate 29,238 downwards.
TTTTGACGATCCAGGTCCGCTTTTAATGCCTTTTTATTTGAACGGTAGGGAAATACTAAGATCTGTCCCTGCAAACGCGTCTTAAGGCAAATATGGGGAATAGACGGGGTATTCTCGATGGCCTGCGCAAGAAATATCTGGTGACCGCTTTTCAGAATATTGATGCAGGCGCTATTGCGGACCAGAACTGCTAAGATTAGAGGTGGATCATTTGCGATACGGCTGGGGAAATGATCAAAAATTCTGGGATTTGGCAATAATAATTCCATTAACTTACTGCTAAATGAGCTTAGCTGCAGGATGGACGGCCCGCTTGCTTTTCCAGCTCGAAATATGGAAAGAGGGATTAACAATCCTTTGCGTATCAGAGCATGAATGGGATTTCGATAGGGATTACCGTCCCCAGCAGAAAAACGCTTGAACTTGTTTGCGCACCCACCAAGCAATAGAAAATCTCTTACCTGAGCTGCAGTGCAATACTGCAGCTCATAGACTATGGATAGGATGAGCAGTTCCAGATCAGACAATTCATTTTTTGAGATGGAATGCCATGCTCCGGATGATTTTGAGGTATGAATGGATTTAATGGTTGTGGTGTTATCAAATCGAAATGGGGAATAGGACATGGCATATGCGGTGGTATCCGCGTTCCTTTCATTTTCATTCACCGAAGAAGATGCCATCGGTGTGTTCCGTGGTGCTTATGGCCTCGGCTGGTGCTTCCGGCGTTTGCTCTTCTGAACCTGAGACTGCTTTGGTGGTTTCTGCAGTCAGATTCATCTGGGCTTGAGGTTCTGGCCTGGATTTTTTATTTCCTGCAAGGAAGTAATTTCCTGGTTTGCCGGAAGAAAAATATCCGTTTGAGGATATGTGAGCAACGCTGTATTTCTTTTCAAAAATGGATGGATGCAACGGTTCCTTCATAAATGGTCCCCATTCGATCTTCAGTCTTGGGGCACTCTTCTCTCGCGGTTTGGGTAGAAAATTTACCTTTCCCCTAAAGGGATAAATCGGTGAGGAATTGTTTACGGAAAAGAATATAACTTCCTGGAAACCAAGATACCGGAATACCGTGCCGGAAAAACGTTCGGATAAGGTAGGTGTGGAGCGCCTGGAATAGGAGTAAGTCGGCCGCTCTGCGGTGATTGCTGTCTCCGTAACGGTTTCCTGTGTGACGTGTTCTAGGGTCTCACCTGCCATTTTGGAAAAGATATCCATTTCCGTGGTGCTTACGCGTCCGAATATGATCTGATGCGCGCAGTTACCGAGCATGATGCTGTCAAGCTGTATTTTTTTTACCTGATCCAGTGTCTGGATGGCACAGATGACAGCAACCCGGTACTGGCGAAATAATGTGAAGAAACTTTGCAGTTTCGGATGCAGGAGCACAGGGAGCTCATCAATGTAAATAAAATTTTTGATACGGTCATTTTCTGATCCAGGCCGCCTGAGAACGGCTGTTTCATAGGAAAGCAGGAAAAACAGGCCAAAGCCGGTTGCCACAGAATCACCTCGCTCAAGAGCATAGTTTAATATGATAACCTCACCGTACTCCAGGGCTTTATCAAAATCAACGGTCTCTTCTGCTTCAAATACATCGCGGACCAGAGGATCGTTTAGGAAATTGTTGATCAGGTTTCGCAGGCCGTTGCAGCGATCATACATATTTGCTTTATTTTCGCCCAGAAGATCATTGTTGATGGTTGTGTATACCTGTTGCCACTGCCCTACATCTACAATCTCAGCAACCTGTTCTGTGCGGTCATTTCCATTGCTTCTGAGGCTGTGAACGGAATAGTGCTTAATAAGTGCATCCAGATATGGACGGCAGCGGCTACAGTCGTTGATCAGGTTCTGCACATCGGATGCTTTGGGAACCTGCCCGGGATGCACCAGATGATAAGTCAGCATTAATAGTTCTGCTATGCTGACAGTTACTGTTTCATTGAGACTAGAAAAATATGGATCGGATACTCCTGACTGGTCATAAATGGACTGGACTACGGTAGCGAAATTGGAGGCCTGGGCCGTGATGGTGGTTGCCAGTGCCTTTCCGGTCAGTGACGGATCGATTTTAAAAGGATTGAAACCGGTGAACCCTTCTTTGTGTTTCCCATCTTTTAAAATCGGATCAATTCTATGGATCTTCAGTTTGCGATTTTTGGCCATATAGTAGCACTGATCTGCCCATGTAGCATTGGGCGCTACAACGGTGATGCCGGCGGATTGGGAGTCAAACTTGAGATGCCGGTACAGCTCTTTTCTGCTGTTGTTTTCTTTTTCAATCTGTCTGTCTGTATTCGGGTTTTCTAACAGAACCGGTTCAAAGTAATTGATGGAAAAATCGGTTTCCTTGAATGGAACACAAATCCGTAATTTCCCCTCTTTTAGAGCTGCATAACAAGTTCTTTTCTGATAGTCCTCATTATATACTTTCTGATCAAGGTCGTCTGCAATGGCAACAGTGAGCACACTGGATGTTTTCGCGGTGCCGGTTGTACCGTCGCAGTACATATGCAAAAATCGGTCCAACTCTTTTACAATAAATTGGGATCCCGTTGAAAGATAACGGACTGCTTTAAAATCATAAGCAAATTCTTTGGATTTCCGGAAATCTATGTAATGATCGAGTTTAAACCGATCGATTTCATCCAAGACTAGGTCCGAAGAAAATGTGCCATATAATTTGCATCCGATATAGATGGGAATAAGAGGCGGAAGTCCGGCAAATAGGAAAATGCCCAGTTGCATGATCATATCCTTGCCGATGTACTCTCCCACCGGAATGACTGAGAGAAAACGAATCAGGGGCGGATAAAGGCTGCTCATTATGAACTTCTGAATGATTATAAGGTCATTCAATGTTAGGAGGATGAGGCTTCCATATTTGTACAAACGGTAGTTCCAAAAAACATATCTGGTAGAATACATCCAGATAAACGGAGGCATAAATAGCCAGAAAAGTGCCATTATGAGTGATAGTAAATGATTTCCTAAGTAGTGATTGGAAAGATTAGAAATAGAAATGATAATAATAAATAAATTTATTATTATGTTGAGAAGCAAAAACGCATAAAATACACCAACCAGAGCGGGGCTCTGGCTATACTTTTTAAAATTCTTCCAGAAATCAGATACGGTTACAGTATCGGAGTCAAAGATATAGTCCTGGTCATCCCCAAATGGTAAGGGCTGGATTTTCCGATTGATGGAATTGTATAACTCGCCTACTTTATCCCGTAGAATTTTAAATATCAAACTGAGCATAAATGATTCCTGCCTTTCCAAGTGAAAATGTGTTTATTGAATGAGACTTCCATCGGCTTGAAAACTATAGGTTTTCCCCTGGATCACTATCGTACTAAGGTTTAGGGTGCCATTATTCTGAAATAGATATATCTTTCCATGGATTTTTTGCCAGCCAGTGACCATGGCCCCGGACTGATCGAAATAATATCTTTGATGATCGATCGTCTTCCAACCGGTTATCATAATGGATGACGCAGGATCGAAGTAGTATTTTTTACATGCTTTTGAAAACCATCCGCGAACTGCTCTTCCATTGTTTTCATCGTGATAAGTCCATTCTCCGCCAAAAGATTGCCAGCCGGTCAGCCGCTCACCGTTTTCGTTAAAAGTGTAGTAGTCTCCGTTTATAAGGTATCGGCCACTTATAAGGTATTCACTATCGTATTCAGAGCGTTCGGAGGAAGCGAGCTTATAGAGCTGCGCATCATTTTTCTTCTGCCAGTATCCTGTATAATAGCCAATATCTTCAGATGATAGATATTTTGAATGATTATAGGCCAGCTCTGCTTTTTTACTGGTATACAGGTATGTTTGGTCGCTGGCTGCTTCGACTTTAAAAATATAATCACCTGCTTTTGAATATAGGATTTCTCTTGTGTTGATAGAGGTTGTGCTGCATGTAAGTTCTTTTCCACGTTGGGTAAGACGACCGTCCTTTTCGATGGTATATATAGTCACATGATATGAGTCGGCATGTTCAACAGGATCCCATTCTGCGACTGTCCCATTCCAACGAAGCTGCTGTGGCTGATTTAAAACCATTGGTAGCGGATAGGAATGTAGGGTAAAACTACAGGATGAGTAATCTGCAGATATAGAGAGTCCCTGTATTGTCCCGGAATCTGAAAGACAATTTCGTTCTTTTAGCCATTCAAAATCATACCCTTTTTTAGCATTAAGAGTAATCTTATAGTCCATATAAGAACCGATGGGTAAATCGCTGGCATCATACATTCCCTGATAAGTGATGGTGTACTCGGAACGGCTGGGCTTAAATGATACTTGATCTGCATTGATTTCGCCCTCTTTTACTTTATAAATTCTCTGGATGCTTACGCTGGTAATCTTTTTGGTATCAGCAGCGTATGTGGGGATTGTCAATATGACAAACATGAATATGAGGAAAATAATGGAAACTGATTTCATTTTTATCATCTTAAAATCCTTTCTCAAATTCAAATTTTTGGCACAAAAAAGCATAACATAATCGGCTGCAGCAATTCTGCAGATTGATTATGTTATGCCGGAAAGCGGTTTTGTAATAAGTATTCTATCATATTAGATTAGCTTTGTAAATTCTTACCTGATCGGAAACACTTATCAACGCTCAAACGATAATTTTTCACTTACCATATTGAATTCGCGAAAAAGCTTTTCACTATCGTCTTTTTTGATAATGGATGTAATGGTGGTTCGGTTGAGACCGCTAATGGCGGTCAGAAGTTCGATCGACTCGCCCTGACGGTGCAGCTTAACAATTGCATCTCGCTTTTTCTTTGTTATATGCATGGTCATCATCCTTTTTATTCTAAGCCAGCAAATGCACTGTTCATGAATATATTATCGGAATTATTTTCCTCGGTAGTTCTACTTGAAACGGTTTCGGTATCCTTATTTTCAGAAACAACTTTTGAAGTATCCTGTTTCATGGAAGACGTTGATTTCGTTATCGCTTCATTGGAACTATTATCAGTACGATTTTCGTTTACCACCGGTACATATGAAGGTGCCACACTACTCTTCTCTTCTCGGACTGTTGATCCGAAAGTAAGCTCGGCTATTTTCATATCCATTTCTGCTTGTGTATAACTGATGGGCGTATCTGTACTGATGGATTGTTCCAGTATGTACTCAATCGTTCTGCGTTTGTTGAGGCTTGCCATTTTTAAATCGTTTTCCCATTTGACAAGTGATTCATTGCCTTTAATGCGGATCTGAAATATTTTTGGAAGCTCTTCAAGGAAAATGTTTTTCGGTGCGTAGCCGATTAAGAGAAATTGCCGCTTGATTGCGTAATTTAGTACGGCAGCGGTCAAGTATGACATTGCTTGACCGCTGCGGTTATGATACCACGTAGCGAAATGTGGCGCATTAGCTGTATTGATGTTGATTTGAATGTAGCTAGCCATTATTTGTACCTGTTTTTGAGCTGTTTATGCAGTCCGATTACAATAGCGTACATTGGAGAAATTTCGGATCCATCATCAGCACGATTTGTTAAAACCACTTTTGTAAGTCCGTGATGTTCAGCCATGTATTTTTTTATGTGAGGATAATATGCGATTCCGGTGCCGCCGGTTATGAACATATTTTCAACGTCATCCAATGAATATTTTCCTTCTAATAGGCTACACAGTTTGATAGCTTCTTCTGCCAAAACTTTTTCGTAGATATCCTTTACATTGATCACAGTTGTGTTCTTACGAACTGCTGGATTACCTTCGCCTCTGGCATGATACTGTACCTGAAGATAACTAAAGTCCTCTCTTCCAGCTTCTTTTACCTTCTCTTCAACATACTTATCAATGTTGTACATTGCATGATCTGTATCACTGAACGCGGTTTCTGGATTGATCGACAGATTCTTTGCCAGTTCAAATAATCCAACTGTTTTATATCCAGCATCCATCATGATACATGGTAAGGCCTTCTTATCAATAGTTAAATTACCGTCTGATGATGCACCTTGGAAAAGAAAAGCTGTGATTACCTGTGCGTTACATAAGAAATTCGCGTTTGAAAGATCCAGGTCAAAATCAAAAGTACAGGATTTGCTGCCACGGCGGATTTTGAAATGATGGCGCTGCTTCAAAAATTCCTTGATCTGTGGCCATTCATTCATGCTGCCATAAGGCAAACCAATACCGATAAAATACTGCAAATTACTGAGGTTTCTAAAAAGATGTTTGTCAACATCTTTTTCAGGGTTATAGACGGTATCATATGCTACTATTGAGTATCCGATTGCTGCGAGTAAACTAATATGGAAAGTTCTGTCTTTAAAACGTTGTTTGTTTCGGTTACTATCAAGTTCTTCAGCATACATTTTTAAATTGGATTTCATACTGATGATTTGATCGATACTGTCACCGAACATGTATACAGATCCCTTGTATTCTATGTAGGTGTTGTCACCATCTGCTACTGATAAAGCATTAATAGAATTGGTGACATCAATCATTTTAGATGAAAAGGCGAGTAAATAGTCGCCAATACAGCACTTAAATTTATCAAATCCGCAGTCAATGCTCAAATATAATTTCTGGTCCATTCGTTTTCCTACTGCCCATCATCTTTTTCTAATTACATAGATGGCAGCTTTTCCTTTCTTTTCTTTTTCATTAACATCAATTTTATTATCATATCTTATGTTTTCGATGCTGTAGAACTCTTGAGTCAATTTATTATTATCAAAAATAATAATGACATTACTATTATATTACTGTGTATTTACGAAAATGTCAATATTATTATCGTCTTATCAATGAACTAAATCTGAATAAGACTCGATGAATGGCGTGAAAATTGCGTGTTAGTGGCATTGCGATTGCGTAAGAATGGCGTAACTATAGCGTGATAATGGCATAATGGTGGCACACAATAATTTCAGCTTGACAGAATGGCGTAAAAATTGCGTGTTAGTGGCTTAAAAATTGCATTTTGATGGCGTTACTGCTCTCCTGCCTTTGATAAAACATAAAAAATAAATTTGGCAGATTCATAAAAGAAAATTTTACTAATACAACAAGCTCACAGGTTTGTTTTCTGAAATGAGCGTGCCGTGATCAATGAAAAGAAATTTATCATAGATAAAATAAATTAATTCACAAAAATGATAATGATAAATAAGAGAAGAAAATCCAACATGGAAAATATGATAAATAAATTATCAATTTTGATAATAAGAATATAATTCGTGAAATGATATAGTAGTAATGACATTATTACTACTATATCGAAACGAGAACGGATAATGAATAAATTTACTATCATCAAATATAATAATAACATTATTATCATAATTAGTGATAATAAATACTTTACATATGCAAAAAGATAAAAATAAATTATTATTATCATAAAGGAAGCCCGATAAATAGCAAACATGTATTTGTATGACTTAAAGAGATGCAAGTTGGAATAAAGAATAATAGAAAATAAAGATGAGAGTAGGAGAGAGGGTGTAATCAAGTAAATAAAAAAAGCAATCATATTTAATGATTGCTTTTATAGGCATATAAATTGTAAGATGGTATCAAGTTAAAGTCCGAATAATCTTGAAAAAAAGCCTTTCTTTTCTGAAGTTTGTTCATCATCATGTGAAAGCTCATCCTTTAATTTTTCGATATATTCGGATTGTTTCAATATGATTTCTTGCGCATCGCTGATAACTTGACTGTTAAGTTCATATGCATCTTTTGAAGACGATATAATATTTTGTGCATCAGTTAACTGTTTTTGCAGCTTGTCATTTTGTTCTTTTAAAATCTCATTCTGCTTTTTTGTCTCGGAGAGTGCAGATTCATAAAACTTCTTTTGATCTAAATAAACATCGCTTACTTGTTGGAGCAGACTTTCTAAAGCTTTTTGATTTCTGGCGTTAACTAAGGAAAATTGATTAATAACTTGTTGATCACGATCGGAAAGATTTTTCTTGTAAAAAGCCAGGACTCGCTTCGCAATAATAGCAATCTGATCATCCTCATTATCGTTGTTATCATCAGCCGGCCCGTTTTCTAAAAGCTTAATGATTTCAGCATTCTGAATTCCCTTTTCTTTATAAGCAAGAATTTGCTTAAGGGTAGCATAATCAGATTCTGAATATTTGAAATTTGCACGTTTAGCATTTGCAGAAGTTGTAACGGCAACAGGATGAATAAAATCGCGGAAAGTATTGATTAAGTATCGCAGATTATTTTCTGGTTTATTTAACAATTTGGCAAGTTGTCCATACGTATATAAGCCATCTATATCGCTCACAATAGGACCATTATGTCCGTCTTGTTCGTTTACAACAGAGCCGTTATGATTATTTTGTTCAGTATCAGTTGAAGTGCCAGTAGAGTAATCAGAAGAAAAATCATCCTGACTATCAGGCTCCGAAGTTTCAGCATTAACATCATTAAAATTCGATTCGGTAGTGCTGCTTAAGTCCTGCTCAGGAAGATTTTCATCTGTTTTCCTGCTGCCCATAAAGTTGTATACTCGTCCTTCCAAAATATCACCTCTTTCATAGTAACAAAGTTTGTTATTACTAAAAATAGTAAAAACACATGTGAAATTATTATTATTATACTAAAGCAAGGTGCAAAAATCAATAAATTAAGTATTGGTAGTTCGTAAATGGAAGGAGAGTGCTTGACGATAGGAAGTCAAAAATTATAATATGACATAAATGAAATTTATATTTATCTGGACGAACTCTTCAACGAAAAAGCTGTTTAATTCAATTACCCATATCCATACTTATAGCAGGTTGATACAAGGTACAGAGTAATGGCCAAATATCGGAGGAATCTTGAGACGTTGTTTTAATTATGGTAAGATAATATTGTACATTATTGGTTATCGAAAACAGATCGTTTGGATCAGGAAGTGTCTGGAGCGTGGCTTTGGCATTAGTGGCAGGAGTAGAATAATTTAAAATGAGTGGGCATTGCCCTGAGATTGATATGATCAGGGGAATGTCTACGGAGAGACTTTCCCTGTTTATATAAAATATTACAGAGAAAGTGAGGAGGATGAATGGATTTTTTTGTAAAACGAAATACGGAGGTGTATGTCAGATGATGGAAGATGAGGCATTACAGGTAATACAGAAAATGAATGTTAAAATAAATGGAACAGAGGATGAAGTAAAGAAAGTTTACGGAGCGCTGGAAGTTGCAAAGAGAGCACTCAAAAAGGGAATAGAGGCTCATCCACTTGGAGCCTTGCATGATGTAAAAAAAGGTACGCTGTATACATGTTCCAGTTGTGGTACCCGTTTAGGATGGGGACCAAATGCAGCGAGACTGGCGAATTATTGTCATGGATGCGGTCAAAAAATCGACTGGAGGGGCACACCTAGAGAGTAAACAATACAGCATTTTAAAATATTATGCCTAAAGGGAGACACGAAAAATGATATTAGAAAGAGAACAGAGAGCGTCCGATCTTGCGACAAAAGCAGACAGAGATATAAGCCCAAAGCTTACAGATGAGCAGTATCATGCTCTTCTGTATTATACATTTAAAGCCGGTTTTAAGCATCCGGCGCAGCTGCTGGAAGCGTTTGTTGGTGATTTAAGTGGATGGCACAGAAATGGATCGGATGAGGAGGAACTTGCAGGCGAATGGTTTTCGCGGGCTTATAGTGGAATGGGCGGTAGTGATGCATTTCTTTACTACCTCTATGACCACCAGGTAGATATAGATGAGCTTGAACGGATTGCGGTTACGTTTGATCACGATCCAGAAGAGGTGTATGACGAAGATCCAGAAGAAGACTACAGGGAGACTTATGGGGATATCTATCCTTATGATTGGTATGAAGATTACCTGATGGATGTTCGTGATGAAATTGATGCTGACCAACGGGAAACCTGCGTGAAACTGATACGTTACCTTCTGGAGAACCAGGTAGACGGCTGCATTGACTGGGGTCATATAGATTTTCAATAGCCACAACCGATTTTGACAGGAAAAGAGGATGGTGGCTGCCTGAAATTTCTAATACCAGTGCGGCATATTCCAAGAGACAGAATTATCGGAAGCCCTCACTTCATATTTATAAGAAATTGAAGTGGGGGTTGGTAATTCATCAGGATATGCAGCGAGTATGTTGCCAGTTTCGATATTGCAATCTTAGAATTGCTTTGTTATAATAATTTCATTAGATTATTTTTTTCAAAGATACCGCTTTTGGCGGTGAGTGAGCCCATATGGGCCTTTGGAGGGAATAGTCTATTTTTTTATATTCAAATCCCGGTTAGCGATAACTGGGATTTTTTTATTTTAAGACTATTCCAAAAGGAGGAAACGGTGATGGAGCAAATCATCAAACAGAATACGTTCTCAAGAACGGTATTTAATGACAGTAAGCTTGGCGCTTACTACACGGATCCGGTGCATGCCACTAAAATAGGAAGGTTATTCCGATTGCAGGGAGAATGCTGCGTTTTGGAACCATCGTTTGGTAATGCAGAAGCACTGAAGGCGTTTTTAAGTCAGTGCGAGAGGGCAGATGAAGTCGGTTCTGTCCATACATTTGGTGTGGAACTGAATCGGGAAACCTTTGAGCAGTATAAGCAGGAGATTGAATTTCCAGTATGTGCAGATTTCATTGGCGGGATCCGGGCATCGAACCGGTCATTTACATTGTGTTTTGCCAATCCGCCATATGGCGTAGGCGGAGATGATGGATCAACAAGACTAGAAAGGCTCTTTGTTGAACGCATCTTCCAGTTAATGAAAACGAAAGGATATCTTGTCTTGGTTGTTTCCCTTACCACAATGAACCTGGATGAATTTGCAAAGTCTCTGCTGGCAAGGTTTAAGCCTGTGGCCTTCTATCGTTTTGACGATGAGGAGTTTGCGAAATACAAACAGGTGGTTTTCATTGGTCAGAAGCGTGCATCGATCGGGCTATACCGGAAAGAGTACGAGGAGTGGATGAGTACAAATCCTGGGGCACCGCTTGAGAATATTCCGTACATTCCCAAAGACCCAGATACACGCATGGAAGTTCCCGTATCGCTGGAGAGTGAGATTGAGCTCTTTACAACGAAGGAATTCGATGAGGCAATTCTGCTTCATAATACGAGTGCATTGGTGCCAGTGCTTAAAAAAGCTCTGCAGACCAAAGAATATCAGTCGGTTGGCCTTGGAAAGCCAATTGTTCCGCTGAAAAAAGATCTGCTGTATCTGTCTGCGATTGCGGGAGGCGGACAGGGCCTGGCCGGAAATGAAGACCGCGGCGATTTACACCTGCAAAGAGGACAGGCAAAGCCAGTTCAGGTCGAAACTCCGGAGATTAATGATGATGGAGATATTCATTCTGTTTTAGTCACAACACGCAACCAGATCACGCTGCATGTGATTGATAATTTCGGGACGATCCGAGAGTTAGCATAGGGGAGGGCAGTGTGATGAAAAACGGAATGATTAGAATCGGTATGTTTGAGGCTTATCTGGAGCGAATGCTGATCCGGGGAATCAGGGCTGCTTACATCAGTTATTTTACCCGGACGTTACAGGAGGCAAAGGCGATAGCAAGTACGATGTGCACCACCGAGCAGAACACAATCTGGCTGAACAAAAACGGACAGGAGAAGCGGTATAACGTGTTTGGCAGCTATAAAGCTTACTATGTGCCGATCATGCGCGGAAAAGAGCGGTTTTATCATGGAGTGATCTTAAATGCAGCGATTGGAAACGATTTGTTCGTTTCAAAAGAAGAAACTGCAGGAGAAGAACTTTATGAAATTCTGATGAAAAAATATCCGCTGCCACTGCTTAAGTGGTGGGGAAAACCAATCCTTTCATATGCACTGAGAGAGGGTCTGATCAATGCTTATTCCAATCGGCTTCATACGGAATGCGTTGAGACGGAATATTCGCTTCAGGGAACGGATGATATGAGAGAAATGCAGATATATGATCTGGCAGCCTTTGATTATGAGGCTTTAAAGTCAGCTATTCAGGTCCTGTTTCAGGAGAAACAGATTTGGATTTCAAAGAAAGAGCAGCGTTCGATCAACTTTAGCAGCATGGATGAGTATTTCCGACAGTACGGATCAACGCTCGTGGAAAATCTTGAAAACCTCCTGAGCCCGGAAAGCGAACTGAAAGGTGAGGTGGATGCATTTACACTAAACTCTATCCGGCTTTACCCTCAGCAGGCGGCCATGGTGAATGGTGTTACCACACACCTCTTAAATGGTTCAACCTTTTCCATCATCTGTGAGGGCATGGGCACAGGAAAGACAGCGCAGGCTGCTGCAATCTGTGAAAGCTATTTTGTGCAGAAGGAGATGCGTCGCAGCCACAAAGCGCTCAAAGATATTTATATGGATGAGTCTTTGGTGAAGTATAGGAACCTCGTTATGTGTCCTGGTCATCTCCTTGAAAAATGGAAAGGGGAGATTGAACGCCAGATCCCATATGCAAAGGCAACGATCATAACCGATTTTTCCCAGTTGCTGGAGCTTAGAAAGCGCGGAAGTCTGAGGGTTGGAAAAGAATTTTATATCCTCTCGAAAGATTTTGCAAAGCTTTCCTACAGTTTGAAGCCGGTACCGAAAAAGGAAATTGCTAAGATGGCGTATATGAAAAAATGCAGGAATCCAGACTGCGGAGTAGAAAATATGCCCGTCCGAAAATGTGTTTCCTGCGGCGGTAAAGACTTTGAAAAAGGGACAACTAAGATCGAGACAATCTATGGAATGAAATGCCCGTATTGTGGAGAGGTGCTTGCTGCCTATACAGCGTCAGGCGGTATCTGCGGGCTTACTGCTAACGACTTTGCGTATAAAACAGGGAGGAATTCCAACTGCATCTGGTGTGGGGAATCTTTATGGATGCCGCATGTAAAAAACATCGGTGCAAAGAAAATCAGCCCCTGGTACCGGGCAACATACTTCAGAAACAAAGCCCAAAAAGGAAAGACTACGGTCTGGGTACATAAAGAATATGCAAGAAAGTATTACGCAGAGAATGAGACGGAACCGATATCTGTTTCAGAAAGAGATGGGGTAAGAAAATACTCGCCTGCTTCGTATATTAAAAAATACATGAAAGGGTATTTTGACATCGCTATTTTTGATGAGTGCCATGTGTGTAAGGACGGAGACAGTGCCCAGGGAAATGCAATGCACTGCCTGATCAAGGCAACGAAGAAACAGCTTGCACTGACTGGAACCATCGCCGGCGGAAAAGCAGAGGATCTTTATTACCTGATTTACCGGCTGGCACCGTGGAAAATGACATCGAAGGGGTACCGCTGGACAGATGTTGCGAATTTTTCCAAGCAATACGGAAAAGTGGAGCAGCGCTATGAATATGCGGGATCATCTTCGGAGGAGGATCTTGCGGAGAAAGTATCTGCCCGCGGCCGGAGTTTATCGTCGCCAAAGACAAAGCCGGGAATCAGCCCTACGATCTTTACAGACTTTTTGCTGGATTGTGCCGTTTTTCTGGACCTTTCGGACATGTCATCCTATTTGCCGGATCTAAAGGAGATGGTTGTGACCGTTCCGATGGCAAGAGAGGTGGCCCGGGATCATTCCATTCTGGTGTCAAGACTGACTGCGTATGCAAAAAGAAGAGAAAGCGGTGGATTTGCGTTACTCAGCCAGGCATTACAATATGGGCTTTTTTATCCGGACATGCCGTATGGCAACGAAGAGATCCGTAATCCGGTTGATGGAGACATTCTGATCAGAGCCGCTCAGCACGATGAATACCGTTCGGGAGAAAAACTGCTGCCGAAAGAAGAAAAGCTCATTGAACTGATAAAATCAGAGCTTTCGGAAGGCAGAAAATCCGTAGTATTCGCTGAATGCTCCGGAAAAAATGAATGGAATGTCACACACCGGCTCCGGGATATTTTGGAAGCCGCGGGGATTTTTGCCGTTGTTGTGGAAGCGGAGAGCCCGGGAGCATTAAAGAGGGAAACCTGGATCCGTGAGCGGGCAAAGGACGGCGTGGAAGTATTTATCACCAATCCAAAACTCATCGAGACAGGAGTTGATCTGTGCTGGACGGAAGGCGAGAAGAAGTACAACTATCCGACCCTGATCTTTTATCAGCTGGGATACAGTCTTTTTACTGTCTGGCAGGCTTCCAGGCGTCACTACCGGATGAACCAGACCATGGAATGCAGAACGTACTATATGGCTTACGAAGGAACCGCGCAGGCGAAAGTGATTGAACTGATCGCGGAGAAGCAGGTTGCAACGGCAGCCATTCAGGGAAAGTTCTCCGTGGAAGGAATTTCTGCCATGGCAGAGGGTGTCGATGCGAGGGTTGCACTGGCATCAAGCCTGGCGGATCAGGATGTAAAGTCTGGAAGTGCCCTGCAAAAGATGTTTGATGTGCTCCACAGCTCTGACAAACAGGCTGAGTCGTATGTGACGATGCAGGTATACGAGGAGTTGCTTGGAAAAGAAGAGGTAGAACGACGTAAAAAAGCAAAGGAAGATGAGCTGTTTGAAAATCTGTTCGGCCAGTGGGATGAAGATTTTATGGATCTGCAGGAGCCGGAAAACGAGGAACCGGCAGTGGTAGTGCCACAAAAGCAGCCCATGGCAGGTATGGCAAATATTTTTTCTTTGTTTGATTTCTAAAAAGGAGGACGTTATGAACCGATATAAAAATGATAAAGCGGATGAAACACGCATGATCCGCTTCATTGATCCGAATTACCGGGAGCTGTTTCAGATCCCGGATGGTGCGTATGTAGAGGTGAAGTATCCGAACAGCACAGTCATTGTGGCCTGCGGATGTATGGATGAGTATCATCTGCGTTTTGGCAGTGAAGTTTACCATATCTGCGAATTGGCAGAACGTCTGGAACGATGCCAGGCAACCTGTGCTCCGGAGCCGGAGATTACGGAAGATGAGTGTGCCTGGAAGTTGGGTAATAAGGGCTATTTATATGTTCAGGTTTCGGAAGGTGGCTATGATTACCAGTTATACCATTCCGATTTTTCAGAGTGGGATGGCGGCCAGGTAGATACGGACGGCACCATGAATGAAGCCAAAAGGATGATTTTGGAAATGTATGAAATGGATACGCAGACGCATGAGCGTATCTTAACAGATGAACTGGAAAATTCAGTGGAAGAGAAAGGGGAAACATATGAGTAAGATGATGATCGTTGCAGCTACCAGCGAAAAGATGTTGGAACTGATGGATAAGATCACGATTGAAGAGGGGGTTATCAGCTTTCTGGCCAGTAATAAGGCAACGGCAAAAGGTTACCCGTGTATGTTTTCCGTAGAGGGAAAAACGACCACCGCCAGCGTGAAGTTCGAGGCTAAGATCAAAGGACTTGATGAAAAGGGTGAAGTGGTGCCGGTTGAGAAACTTTCCGTTTACTTGCCGGCGCGGTTTGCCGGTTCGGTCAGGGCTGTTGCGGAGCAGACAGACATTGTGTATATGCAGTTTGAGGAAAAGCAGGTGACCCTGCTTTCCCAAAAGCCGGCAATTCAGATCCCGGTAAGCTTCGTGGAAGAGCCGACCAAAGTGAAAAATCCGAAAACGGATGCATTTAGTATGAGCATTCCATTGGAGAAGATCTCACAGTATTTACCCCATATGGCAACTACAAAAAGCGGGATCGGCTTCCTTCCGGTATTAACCGGAGAGGGCCCGATTTTGAAAATGGCATCCACGGATCGCCAGAACACGATGTTAACGGTGGATTTATCTCCAACGATGGTCCGTTTTGAAAGTAAAGACCGGTCTGAGGTGAAAGAGGAAGTTTATAAACCTTATGTTGATGCAATCTCAACCTATCTGACGATCCACCCGGGAACCCTGATCAAGATTCTGGCATGCAACAAATATAACCAGTTCGGTATTTCATTTCAGTTTGATGAGGAGCATAAAAGCATCATTGGTATCGCTCTTAAGTGGCCGGATGCGATTTATCAGCTTCGCCTGAATATACAGAGTGCTGTTGATAAGCGGATGTATGAAGCGGCTTTCAGAAATACGGAAACCGTGCAGTATGAATTTCAGGCAGACAGCAACAGCTTAAGACGCGCGCTTAGCGTTATGAATGCAGGTGCCCAGAAGGTTGATACGGTAAAAGTTTCATTTGAAGGACAGACGATGAGCATTTCGGATATGAAAAATGAAAATTTTGTATCAGCTATTGATGTCAAGACGACTGCGGAAAGCGGAGAGTGCTTTTACGAGAAGCTGTCCCTGTTTATGAATTTTCTGAAACCTTATACGGAGGATGTGAAAATTTATAAGGGCTGGTGCATCTGGACCAAGGATGATGAAAATAATTTCATTCATCTGGTAACGCTGCATACGGGCCCGGGAAATCAGTCGACAAAAGAGGAAGAAACTCAGGAAGAGGAAACACAGGAAGAAGAAACGGAAGAAAGTTTCGAAGAAGATTCCAACGAGTAATTTGTTTATGGGAAGACTGCTGCAACTGCGGCAGTTTCCCATGAATTTCTGACTGTTCTGCGTATATCCAGTATTCCAACCAGGTTGGGGCACTGGATATGGGCAGGAACTGTTCATAAGCAATAGAAAAGATGAAGGAGGACATTAGGAATGTTCAGAAGATGGAAAGAAAATGGAAGGAAGGCACTTCTGGCCATGCAGGCTGCAGTCTTAAGTAGAATGATGACGATCTGCTCTTATGCGGAGACGGTCCAGGATGCAAACTGGATGAAAGAAGATGCGACAAGCGGAGGACTTTTTACGGAAGCGATCACGAAGGTGCAGGATGTGTTCCGAAGCGGCTATGCTTTTGCGATTGTGGTGGCAGTGGGACTTTTTGTGCTGTTGTTTATCTATGCAGGCGTAAAACTGTCATTTGGTGATACCTCTGACGCAAAGCAAACAAAGCAGAAGATATTCCGGATCTTCGTGGGCATGATCTGCGCGTTTGGGGCAATCTTCTTTGTAAGTCTGGTTTATAAGGCGGCTGGCGATGCGTTCCAGTAGAAAAAAGTGGCCAGGCGCATGGATCGGAATTGTTTTAGCGAGTTCTTTTCTGCTGGTAGGTGCGATGAAAATGAGTGCTTATGCGGAACCGGCAGAATCAACCGAAACGGCAGAAATCACAGAGTCTTCAACCGGCGCGGGACTGTCGGATATGGATTTTGGAATGGGAGATGGGCAGATCGAGCTGGATCCATACGATCAGGTATCCGATTTTGGGTTTAGTGACAGTGAAGCGTTACAGAGCCCGATCGCTTCCTTTTACAGTTTATGCCTGTATCTATCCATAGGGGGAATGGTTCTGTCATTGATCATAGCAGGTATTAAACTGGCAGCAAATGATACCAATCAGGGTAAACATCAATTTATTGACGTGGTGGGAACGAAAGTGATCGTGTTCTTCTGTATCAGCTGCTTTGTGGGACTTATCAATTTGTTTTTGGGTATGCTGCAGAATTAGAAACGGAGGAATGGCATGGATCAGCTGACAGAACTTAGACCACCGGATTTTACGGATGTGACAAAATGGTGGATCTTTTCAAACAAATCATTACTGGTGTGCTTGGGCGGCGGGGTGATTGCCTATCTGCTATTTAAAATCACGGCAATGATCCATCTGGCTTTTCTGGGTGTGTGGCTTGGCGTGATGCTTGAGGTAGGTCTTTTTATCGGGGTCACATTTCCGGTTCCCGATTTTGGAAGCTCCCTGCTGGCATTTGGCGGACGTACGGCTGATGAGCTGATCATCAGCCTGATTGCGCATCGGCTAAACCGCAGAACTTATTACAAAGACACGGAATGGGAGGAAGAATTCTAGGTGGAAAGTATCAATCATTTTACCCGGCTTACGGCTGCGTTTTTAGGGCTGACCATTCTGGTTCTGGGAATAGCTGCCATCTGGCTTATCCGGATGAGGAAAAAGAGCTTAAAGACAAAAAAGGCAGAAACAGAAGAAAGAGGGCTGTTTTCCCAGACGGATGAACTGGTACCGATTGATGAGATCGGGCCGGGCTTCATCGTGACAAATGGTGGGAAGAAATTTATTGTGGTACTAAAATGCGGTGGCAGCGACTTTTACACAAAGCCGATTGGGGAAAAAGTAAGGGTCAAAAATAACTATGCTGCCTTTATATCGGAATTTACATCCAGGGTTACATACCGCATATACGGGGAAGACATCAATATGGATGGCACTGTCCGGGAATATGAGCGGATCTTAACCGAACTGCAGGACATGCTCTTTGAGACAAATGAAGACTATAAAGCCCTCCGAAAAGAATTTGAAACAGTAAGGAGTGATTTTGATTCCATAGAAACCAGGGAGCGTTCCAAACAGCTGCTCCTGCTCCAGAAAAAAATAAAAGCATACAGTTGGCGCATCCGTCATGTGGAAAGTCAGTTGGCCTATATCGCGAAAGTGTCAGGACCGGATGCTGCCAGGCAGAACCTTATTCAAACGTATGTGGTTTCCTGGAGCGCGCCACCGGATTTGGCAGCCATCCTAACCAAGGAGGAGCTGTATCAGGAAGCAGCGAAACATTTGAAGGAAGATATCAAAAAGCTGCTTCACAACCTGGCGGAGTGTGACGTAAAAGCGGTGCCCTGCAGTAAAGCGGAGCTCTTTAATATGCTCCATACGCATTATCACCCAATTTCTGGAAATCGTTTCCATTTTGATGATCTGCTGGAGTCCAACTGGGACAGCCGGATCATGCCGTACCGGGAGGATACGGATTTAGAGGAATCCTTTACGGACGAACTGATTGATGAAATGTTATTCGGAGGACTGCAAAATGGTTGATTTTCTTATGATGTTCAGCTTGTGCATCTGCGTTTTGTCGGGCGTGACATTATTGATAGTGCATATCTGGTCTAAGAAAAAGCAGAAGAAAGAAGAGGCGGAAGACAAAACAGGAGGTACTGTTTTCCATAGCGGGACGAGGAACGTGCCAAAGCCCATAAAAGAGCGTGCCGGGATTTTACAGGTGCTTGCACCGGATGGCGCAAATACCATGCCGGTATCTTACATGACACTGGATGATAACGGGATTGAACTTTATTATGCCGGTCTCTATATCGACAAGCTTCCAGTGGAGGGACGGTTTGCCCATAGCTTTGCCGGGATCTTCAATATGGACTATGTGGAGTCCACGGTCATCATAGACCCGCTCTTAGAGGAATCCCAGAAAAAGATCAATCGTCGGATCCGGTCACTGGATATGGAACGGTCCGGGGAACGGGACAGAAACAGGCTCAGAATTTTGGATGGAAAGATTGCGGATGCAGAGCGGTGGGCCAGACAGATCGACTCTGACCAGTCAACCCTGTTTGAAACATATTTTCTATTCCTGATCCGCGCGGAAAGCTTAAAACTCTTAACAGAGCGGATTTCAGAGTTTATTTCCAGGGGAAAGGGGATCGGTTTCCGTTCCTGCTATGCGATGCACAAGGAAGCTTTTTTTACATCCCTCCCGCTCAATGAGATCTTTGAAGCAAAAATATCTGTCGGGAAAAATCTGAGTGTGAGTAAAAAGCCGATCAAGGGACATATTTTAAGCCAGGCCTATTTATCCCTGATTTTTAACCATACCACAAGTGAATATTTCCATGAAAAGGGCTGCGTGTTTGGCCGATCTATCTACTCTGGAATGCCGGTTACGTTTGATCCGTTTGATAAGACTCATTTCTCCTACGGAGCTGTGATCGCGGGCCAGTCCGGATATGGAAAGTCGGCAACCGTGAAGCAGCTTTTTTCCAGGCAGGTGGATTTCGGCGTGCATATCGCGAACATTGACTATGAACCGCTTCCTGGCGATGGAAAGAGAGGTGAGTATTCTATAGTGGCAGAAGCAGTAGGAGGAGTCAATTATCTGATCTCCAATTATTCCGACTCCCAACTTAATTTTTTCGAGATTAGCGATGAGTATGAATATAACCGGGCAACCGGAGAGGAGATACCAACACTATATCTGGAAGAAAAGATCGTGGACATGACGAATATCCTGATGGTACTGGCAACCAGCTTTACGACCAATGGCATGGTTGGTGAATTTGAGCCGACGGAATATTCCCGCATTAAATCCATTATTTCAAAGAATGTAAGGAAAATCTATGCTGACTGCGGCCTTCGGGACAAGGATGCAGCGTCTCTTTATGAAACGGTGCCAGCATCCGGAGGATCCTTTGGGTCAGGGCGGAGAAAGAAGCGGCTGCCCCAGATGCATGATTTTTACCGGGCCATATTACTGGATGCGCGGGAGAATGTGGACAACTTCAAAGAAAACGCGTTCTCCCTCCTGTTGGATATATTTGAGGATCGCGTGCGGGAAATGTATTACTGTCCCCATTGCATGAAGGAATTTACAAGAGAAGAGCTGTCCACATTAAAAAGAACTGAGGGAGGTGTCCATATCTGTAATAATCATGAAGAAGGCAAGATCTATTATCTGCGGGAAATCCATGGGAGCCAGGCATACCTGGATTGCCAGTCCACGCTTTCTATTGATATGTCGCTGCCATTCCATAACTTCGATTTGTCGCAGATCACGGATGAGACGGAGCGCATCAATATGATCATGGTCGTACAGTCTTATATCGAGGAAAACTTTATCAAGAAAAACTCTACCAATCCGAATAAGGCAAAGAAACTCATTGTGTCTACGGATGAGGCACACCGTATCCTGAAATTTGAGGGAGCACGCATGTTTGAAAATGCTTTATACCGCGTGGCGCGTAAACGTCATACGGCTCCATGGCTGATCCTTCAGTCCGTAAAGGATTTTGCAAAATACCAGGATACAGAGGAGATCTTAAAGTCTACGGAGACCTTTATGCTGTTCCGTCATAACTACCTGGATGGGCAGTACATCAAAGATACCACGAACCTTAACCAGTCCCAGGTGGATACGGTACTCAATCTGGGCGGCACCTCTGAAGCGAAAAAATATGGTGAATTGTGTCTGGTTGATATTCCGACAAAGCGCGCGGTATTCATCCAGGCAGATTATTTAAAAGACAGTGAGTTTGATGTAGTGGAAACAGATGTAGAAAAGATCGCAGAGCACGCAAGGATGAAACAGGGGGCATGAAGCAAATGAAACATATGCAGAACATCAGCAGAAAAACAATCCAGCTGCTGCTTCTTATATTTGTACTTACATTCTGCATGGCACCGGTATCTTCTTATGCGGATGGGCCGTGGACGGACCGTGCGGACCAGAGTATTTATGATTCCGCCGGGGACGCACCTGATTCCAGTACACCGGACATGTTGGACGGAGGAATTTTTGCCGAACTGCTGGGGGAGTTTTGTATAGGAATTGGTGACGGGCTGAATTTTTTGCTGACTTCTTTTGGGTGTGACTTAAACGCGATCATATTCGGAAGAGTGGGAGGTGCCTCTGCCCGTACTGGGGACGTGGCGCTGTTTTCCTTTGACATGGGGACCGGCAACATATATGGCCTGGTGGGTATGGCGATGTATGGGTACCTGCGGAACCTGGTTTTTACGCTTATGGTGCCAGTATTCTTATACTACCTGGTTGGTTTCCTCTACTCAAATGGCAATCCGCGGGTCAAGGAACGGCTGCTGGACATGACAAAACTATTTGTTGCCAGCAGCATCGGTTTTATTCTGTTCCCGCAGCTTTTGGGAATTGCTTTATACCTGAGAGATGCCATGCTCCATGCGCTCATGACTGGAAGCCAGTCGATGATCCTTAAGGTGGCGGACAGTGTTGGCTCCGGCGTCAACATGGGGGATAATTCCTATGCCTTTTTCTTTGGTTCGGGAGGAGACTACAACCTGATCAGCCAGTTCCGTGCAATGGCAAAGCCCAACGGTAAGGTCGTGTTTATTAATTCGATATTATATGTAGGCGCGGTCGTTTATCAGGCGTACCTGGCAGTCTGCTATATTTCCGCTGCCGTCTGCATGGTGGTTTTGGTGCTGTTGTTCCCGTTTGCTGCATTGTTTGAAATGGTCGAGCGGGGAACGATATCCAACTGGATGCGGCAGGTGCTTGGAATTTTATTAAACCCGGTGATTGATTCCTGCCTGCTGCTCATCCCCATGTTTTTTATGATCATCGGGACGGCCCAGGAAAGCAAAGGTTATGCCCTGATTGCACTCATTATCTGTGGCTGTATCATACCGGCGCGGGGGGTCATCCGTGGGTTTCTTCATATCGGAAATGGAATGGGAATGGAGCTTGCCGGGTTTGGAACCATTATGGGGGCCACAAGCCTGATGCGATCCATTGGAAGCGGGATTGGAGCAGCGGCCGGTGCGCTGGCCCATGCGTCCTCTGACGCAAAATCCGATAAGAGGAACGCGGATATGATGGATGATCTAGCAGATGTTCAGAAAAAGAAAGACCTGGAAGATGTAAATAAGGGCGAGGAACTCCAGAGTGAAATGGAAGATATCATAGGCAATCATCCGGATTTGAATGCGGATGATGCGGATACATCCTTCGCTTTTGGCTATCGGCCTACACCGAAAGAGGACATACATGAGAAAAGCCCTCATGCCCAGGCAGCAGCGACCGCGCAGAATATTGCCAGTGGTATTGATGCCATCGGAAGAAAGAAGGATTCTTTAAATGAGGATATCCGCTCCAATGATTCTAAAATTGCGTCCATTGGGGAAGAAATTGCCATGGATAATGAACAGATTGCGTCTATGAAGGCTGAAAAACAGGCGATCCAGGCGGAGCAGAATGAACAGAAAAAACGGGGGGATACCCCATCGGTGGATGGATATGCGAGGATCCGGGAACTGGATCAGGGAATTGGCGAAGCGGAGCATTCGCGGTCCATCCGTATGGAAGAACAGTCCAGGCTCCGCGGTGAGAATGCCCGGACGAAGGAGGAAATTGGACGTATTGATGCTCTGTCGGCCAGGGCCCGGAGTGCGATTTCACCATCCAGAAGCAGCTTTGGAGGCGGTGTGAGCGGACTAGGAAGTGGTATATCACAAGAAGAGCAGGAAATACTGGATCAATATGCAACCATTGATAATTTTGAGTCTCCGCAGTTTAAAAATATATCCCTGGAACGGAAAGCGGCGCTGTACCGGGAAAGAGCTGCAAAGACCAGGGTGAGAGGTGCGACAACCGCGGCAGGCACCATGGCCGGGATGACCTTTGGGGCAACGGCTGGGATGGCCATGACCGCATTCAGTTCTCCGGCAGCAAAGATGCAGATGACGGCCATAGGCGGCGCAATGGGTGCAAATGCCGGAAGCATTTTGGGCGAAGTTATGGCCGAGCCGGTATATGAAGGCGGTGTCGAACTTGTAAGAATGGGAGGCCCTCTTCTGCAGAAAGGTGCAACGATCCTGAAAGACAAGGCAGAAGCCTACAGAAACAATCCGGAAGGACTGAATGTTTACGAAGAGGAGCCGCAAAAAATGTTGGAAGTAAATGTGCATTCCTCATCAAAGCCGGCTGTTACGACCGTATCCCAGTCACAGGATAATAATCAGTCATCCGTAGAGACGGTTTCAGGATCGGGATCAAAGGAACAGCCGTCCTATCAGTCAGAAGTGGAAGCAGTAGGAAAAGATGCGGGAGCACAGTCTGGGCCGCAGGTGACTTATACAGAAACGGTTTCAGATGAAGATGCAGCGATCATGCAGCAATTCTATGAGGCAGAAATCCAAAAGCCTGAATTTCGCAGAACTATGCACCATGCGTATACGGACAGCGCGGTGAGTGCAAGGCAGGTTTATTCAGGTCTTAAAAACAGCATGGTAAATGCCACAAAAGAGGAACGTGCGGTTGCGAATGAGCAGATCATTGAAACAGCTTTTATGCAGTATACGAACACGATATTGGATAGTCTGGATGCTCCGGAGCATGTGGATCAGATCACATATCAGCAGGCGGTGGAAGACCGGCTACGGGAAGATGAACGCGGCCGGATAGAAAAATATTTAAGGAGTAAACATTTATTGTTTTAACGGAGGAGTATGAACATATTTACAAAAAGGATACAAATGAGGAAACAGA
Source organism: uncultured Clostridium sp. (assembly GCA_900543885.1). GTDB lineage: Bacteria > Bacillota > Clostridia > Lachnospirales > Lachnospiraceae > Enterocloster. The sequence continues at coordinate 5,244 of UQTA01000019.1, read as the reverse complement.
AACGGCTGAAACGAAAAAGTCTGGAAACAGAACGAATAAAAGCACAGCATGGCCTGGAGGATTCAACGGATATCATCATTGTGGAGCATCCCGATACGTTCTCCGTTATAATCCAGGCAGCCGGGCAGATTGTGCGGTTTTTTGCAGCCACTATTTTTGTCGGGTTCTGCCTGCTTGGGCTTTCGTCCGTATGTTTCCCGGGACCGCGCAAAGAAATGGTGGAAATCGGGATCGCACTGATCACACAGCTACGGGAGTATCTTCCGTTTCTGAATGCAATTTTTTGGAGGTAGATTATGGCAAGACCAGTTCGGACTTCGAACTTATTAAAGGAAACGGCTGCGGATCATGAAAATCTGGACAGGATGGCAGACCAGGAAAGATTGGCGGTCAATAGGGCAGCCACTCAACCGCCTGTTCAGGAAAATGAATCCGTAATAGAGAAAGCAGAGGAAAAAGAGCCGTCTGTACAGGAAAAACTGGATGCGATCCTTCCGGATGACTTTTTTGGTGAATTTGAGGATCTGTTTAATAGTGAAGATGTCCATATAAAAGAGCAGATAAAACAGGATATGTCGCCGGATATTTTGCTGAAGGCTCCTGCAACTGTGACTGACGATGGGGCAGCGCAGGCGGTTTCAGAAGCAGCAGAAGAAAAAGCTGATGAAGAAGAAATTGCCCAGGCAGTCAACGAAAATACTGCTGAAAAAACGGGCAAAGAGATTTCTGTAGAGGCAGTAGAGAAAGCAGAGGAAGCGTTAAGCCCGGAACCGGCCACGGCCAAACCAGAAGAAATGCCGGACCCTTTGCCGGATACCCAGACACAGGACCCCAAACCCACAGTGGCTGCCTGTAGAAAAGCTTCGGTAGAACCCGCTCCAGAAACACGGGAACCGCAGAACGTTATCAGACGTATGCCGGCGGAAGAGGATCTAACGCCAACTCATACGATAAACAGGGCAGTGCGGCGGACCTATAAACAGATTGGTTTAAGCCAGCCGGTTACTAACGTGTCATTGCAGCAGATGATCTCTGTATATTCCCCCAAAGGTGGCGTAGGGAAATCTACCATTGTGAGGGAATTAGCCCATGTCCTATCGAACATGAAGAGAAATGGGAAACGGCTTAAAATTTTGGTGCTTGATGCGGACTGGGAATTTGGGGATGTGGACAGTGCGTTTGGTATCTGCCCATCGCCCAATGTAATGGACTGGGTGAAACGGATCTGTAACGATAGGGAGCGGCTGGGATACATTCCTGCATATTCGCCGGCGGACATCGTATCCAGATATGTAATCGAATACGATGAGCAGATCCATATCCTGGCCGGAAGTGATAATGCAATGGAAGCGGCGCGTCTGGATTGTGAGATTGCAGAGGCGATTATGGATAATCTGAGGCGCTGCGATTATGATCTGATTCTGGTTGACAATTGCAATACATTAAAGGATACGACCGTCATTCCCCTGGAAAAATCGGATCTGATCCTGCTGATCCTTTCCCTGGATACGTCCACAGTGCAGGACGCCCGCAATTTCCTGGATGTGCTTAGTGAATTTCGGATAGATAAATCTAATATCCGGATGGTTATAAACCAGGTGCCGCTTGATGATAAAAAATGCGAGCTTGGAATATCCCATGTGGCCAGGATCCTAACTATGGAACCGACCTGTATCATACATACAAATCAGGATGCCAGAAGTTTTGCGAATGTCGGGGAAGCAGCATCAAGTGACAAAGGGTCCCTGTTTTCAAAAGAAATCAGAACACTTGCCAGGGCAGCAGTCGCGGTAGATGAAGAACTGGAGAAACCAGAAAAATGTTCTGGAGGATTTTTGCGCAGACTATTTGGCAGAAAGAGGTGAGTATGGAAAAGGAATTAGACCTTCTGATCGCAACGGAAATGAGCGGGGATGGCGATTCGGTAGCAGAAGAACTTCGGAGTGTATTTGCAAAACGCGGAGTCACGGTCCACAGAATAGAATTTCGCTCTGGAAAAGACAGTGTGATCCGGTCTGTCCGGGCCAATCCACAAATACACGCGGTGGTACTCAGCCAGTACCAGGATCAGGAAAAACTTTCCCCGCGCGACATTGATCAGATCTGCTCTACGGCGGAAGGTGATTTACAGGTGTTCGTGGTAGTTTCTGAAATGCGTGGCAGCGACTATATGAAGGAAATTGAAAGCCTGGGGATATACACGGCGGTTTACCAGGAAGATGCCAGTTTTGAAAAAATCGCAGAATGGTACTGCAACGGCCGGACGAAAAAAGAGGCCCGGGCTTATTACGGGGTCGCCGGAGGGGACCATGTGGTCCAGTATCGCAATATGGACGTGAATGCCAGTATCCAGTATCTTTTGGAATATGACGGATCGTACACGGACCTGATCCAGCGGATGTCTGTACTGGTAAATGGAATTCCGGCCAGTCAGGTGGCATCTATCGTCTGCCAGCTCCCGGATCCTATATGTGAAATGTTAAAACGGGAGCCGCGCTTTGCCCTGATCTGTCAGATGGCGGAAGAACAGTACGCATACCTTTATAAGCCCTCCGGTCAGCCAGAGAAAGAGGAGGCAGGTGAAAAAGCGGATACGGGAGGGGAAGAGCAGCCGAAGAATAAAGCAATACGGCGATTTTTTAAAAGAAAACAGGAGGAACCGACAGAACGTAAACCGGCAAAGAGACAGGCATGTGAGATCGGGGTTATGGCGACCAACATAGGGGTTGGATGCACAACCATTTCCATTCTTCTTGCCAATACATTGGCACATGAGGGAAAGCGCGCTGCGATCGTTGAACTGGATGATGCGGATGGATGCTTTGAGCAACTCTGCCGCCAGGAGCGGGAGGAAGAGCAGGTGGATGGGATCACAAAGTTTGCAATCGGAACGCTGGATTACTATTACCATGTTCCACTCCAGAAATTCCAGCTGGACTATAAGCCCTTATATGATTTTATTGTCTATGATTTTGGGTGTCTGGACCAGGAAACGATCTTTCATGTGTATGCGAGGATGCAAAACCGCTTCATTGTAACATCAAAGGCAGAATGGAAACAGCATGAATTAAAAGAACTTTTAAAAGATATAAAGGGAATGCCTGGGGAAGATGAGTGCAGGGTACTGATCAGTTCCCACTGTGGCGGTTCGGACTTGGGAGATGTAAAGGAACTTATGCCGGAAAATACGATCCTTGCAGCAATTCCATATGAGAGTAATCCATTTTATCCAGGAAAAGCATGCAGACAGATCTTTTTAAAACTTCTGGATGGTACATATAAGGAAGAAAAATATAAAAAGAGCGATTCCGTTGAGCAGCGTTTTTCAGAACGGCCGCGGGACTTTAAAAAATTTGGTATCCAGATAGTGATGGGAGCGCTGTTAGTGGCATGCATGGGATTTATGGTATCGGCCTGCAGTGCAAACAACAGGTACAACCGGATGGTTACGAAGGCAGATACATTCATTACAGGACTTGAGGAAGAAAACAGGCAGGCGGAAGATGAACTGCAAAAGAAAGAAAAGGAATTAAAGGCCCTGGAGCATGAGGTATATTATGCGCAAACCGACATTCCGGCCGGTCAGCTGATAAGTGGGGACATGGTTCAAAAAGAGATCGTGCAGACAGAATTTGATGATAGCTTCTTCATCAATGCTTCGGATTTGGGAAGTGTGGCTGCCAGCATACCGATCAAGGCGGGAACGCCACTTATGAAGGCATTTACTGGTCAGGTGTTCCAGGATCCGCAAGATGGTGATAATGACCTGCCTGACCTTGCAGATCTTGAGGATGTTGGAATGGAAGGAGTGGAGAGTACAGATGGTGATTAAGTCCTGGTGCAGATACTTTACAGGAAAATTTATCAGGGCATGGCCGGCAATTACTTTGCATGCTCCGGATATGAATGAAAAACTCTGGGAAAAGAAACGGAAGCTGGAGGATGCGTATGACCGCGTCATGTCGGAACTGGAGGATTATAGCGGTTCCGCTTATGGTGGGGTCACGGAAACGATCTTTGCACTGTTTGAACAGTTTTACCGAAAGGTGCGGATGCTAGCGCTGCCAGTGAGTGGCTTTTCTCTGGTCATTGGTTTTTTGCTTCTATTACTGGTGAGGAGGGACAAGCTGTTGTTTCGCAGGATTTTTTTGACATTTATTGTGGGAATTCCGGGATTTTTTCTCCTGTTTACCTGGGGGATCGGAATGTTATTAAACTAAGAAGAGAGGACAAATTTATGAGTGAGAATGGAACTGGATTAGAATTATTGGGATTTTTAGGAGGCACCGCGAAATCTAAGGAGGCAGAAGCCCAGAAAAAACTGGATCAGTACGAATACCTGATGGAAAAGGGAGAACTTTTGACAGACATCCGGTTTACCCAGGAAATTAAGGAAAAAGGGCTGCAGGCATATGACGGGGATGTTCAGCTGATCATGCCGACTGAGGAGTCCACGCTTTATAAGGGAATTTTTGGCGCAACGTATCTCCTGGAACGGTGTTATAATGTAAAAATCACCAGAGTTGACCGGGAGGAGAGGACGGTCTATTTAAGCTACCGGGCCGCGCAGGCGGAATACAGGCCGGCAGCTTTGGAGAAGATTAAAAAATCTATAGAGGCCGGGGAAGAGTTAGAGGTAAAGGCCATTGTGGTTTTGTGCCGGGATTTGCAGAATTACATTGTGGTTGATATTTTGGGGCTTTCCATTCCGGGAGTGCTGCCGTATTCGGAATGGATCCATGGCTATGCGGCAAATATCAAGGAGCAGGCGGTCTCCGGAAAGATCATTGATGTGAAAATTAAAGGGTACACGACGAAATCTACGGAGGAAGAGCCGCGGTTTTTGGTTTCCAGAAGAGATTGTGTAAAGTCCGAATGGATCGGTATCGAGGAACGTTTCCCTCTGCATAGCAACATTATCATTGAGTGTGTGGAGATGCAGGGGAAAAACTGGATCGGAAAAATTCCGGGAGTCCCCAATATCTCTGTATACTGTTTTTACCCGAACCGTTTATCTCCGACAACTGGCGGACCGATCATCATCAAGATTGGCGGGCAGTATTCCTGCTTTGTGGCAGCCATTGATGCGGAGAAATGTATATTCCGTGCCCGGGTGAAAGATATGGTGGATCGGAGCTAAATGAAGCATTAAATAATTCATTTGACGAACGCACATTATTTTGTTGTAATTTAATGTGTGTTCGTCATTTTTGATTGACATTCACACATTATTTCTGCATAATA
>UQTA01000018.1 GCA_900543885.1 uncultured Clostridium sp. | reverse complement strand
GCGATCTTACCAGCATCCTTTGTTGCCTGACGCTGTGCATCGTTAAAATATGCAGGAACTGTGATAACTGCTTCGCTTACAGACTCGCCCAGATAGCTTTCAGCGTCTGCTTTCAGCTTCTGAAGGATCATTGCGGAGATCTCCTGTGGAGTGTACTTCTTTCCATCAATATCTACCTTGTAGTCAGTACCCATATGACGCTTGATAGAAGCAATGGTTCTGTCTGCATTGGTAACTGCCTGACGCTTAGCAGGCTCACCTACCAGTCTTTCTCCTGTTTTTGTAAATGCCACAACAGATGGTGTGGTTCTTACGCCTTCTGCGTTAGCGATAACGGTTGGCTTTCCACCTTCCATAACAGCTACGCAGCTATTAGTTGTACCTAAATCGATACCAATAATCTTACCCATAGTATTTTCCTCCTGTTATATATGTTAAGTAATGTAATGCCTTAATAGTTCGCACTAAACTCGTGAAAGAACTCGTTAATGACGGGTTTGTTCCACTCAATGTCAATTAGCTACTTTCACCATGCTGTGTCTTACAACACTGTCACGGTACATATAGCCTTTCTGAAGTTCCTCAGCCACGATATTCTCTCCTAAGCTTTCATCTTCTACATGCATCACTGCATTGTGGAAGTTAGGATCAAATGGCTGTCCGGCTGCCTCAATGGCTTTTACACCGGCGTCTTCCAAGACTTTCTGGAACTGCTTATATATTTTTTCCATTCCCTCAGCAAAAGCTGTATTTTTTTCGCCCTCCGGAATGGAAGCTAAGCCTCTTTCAAAATTATCAACGACTGGAAGCATACGCTCAATGATGTCTTTTGCACCCATTTCATACATGGTGGATTTTTCTTTTTCCGTTCTCTTGCGGAAATTATCAAATTCAGCCATCTGGCGTTTTACTTTGTCTGTCAGTTCTTCTATTTTCTCATCTTTCGGATCTTTTTTCTTTTTAAAGAAGCCCTCTTTCTCAGGTGCTTTTTCTTTGGTCTTTTCTTCTGCTTCCTCCATTTTTGGAGTTTCAGAAGCAGTCTCCCCGCAAGCTTCCTGATCCATACCGGACGGATCCTTCAGATCTTCATTCTTCATTTCTTCGCTCACTGCTATCACCTTTCATCCTTTTTAAATGCTGCATCCAGCTGATTCATCAGATTTTTCAAAGTTCCAAGAACCTTTTCATAATCCATTCGCTTTGGTCCGATGATACCCACCGTTCCTCTAAGGCCCCCGCCCAGATCATAGTTGGCAGTGACCACGCTGCAGTCTTTCATAGACTGGATCGGTGTTTCATCACCAATATATACCTGGATGCCTCCATCGCTTTGCTGGTCTTCATTTACATCAGAAACAAATTCCTGCAGCACTTCTTTCTGTTCTAACGTTCCGATCAGCTTACTGGCTTTGTCACCTTCCGCCAGTTCCGGATACCGGAAAATGTTGGTCGCACCGCTGGTATAGATCTGCAGATCATCGCCGCCCGCCTTAATGGCTTCTGCGACCTCATTCAGCACCAGTTCAATAACCTGGCTGTGAATGCCTGCGTCTTCTTTCAGCTTGCTGATAATCCCAAGATTTATTTCTTCAATTGTCAGTCCGTTTAAGCTGCTGTTTAAGAGGATGTTCAGATTGAGAAGTTCCTGTTCCCCAAGATCTTCGCCAACATCGATCATCGTGTTCTTGATGATATTGCCTTCTACTACTACCACCACCAGAAGTTTATTCGCCTCAACTCTGGAAAGCTGTATGAATTTCAGCTTTGTTTTGTGATAGCTTGGTCCGCTGATCATCGCTGCGTAATTGGTATTTGCTGCAAGAGCCTGAGCCATTTTTTTAAGAACCAGTTCCAGTTTATCTACTTTCTGGACCATCACATCCTTAAATTCTGTGACCTCGTTTTCTTTCTCCTGCATGATCTGGTCAACATAGAACCTGTATCCCTTATCAGAAGGAATACGTCCTGCGGAAGTATGCGGCTGGATAATATAACCCATCTCTTCCAGGTCTGACATCTCATTGCGGATGGTGGCAGAACTAAGTTTCAGTTCCGAATACTTGGAAATCGTCCGGGAACCTACCGGCTCGCCTGTTTCCAGATAAGTCTTTATGATCGCTTTTAATATAGTGACCTTACGCTCATCTAACTGCGCATCCATGTGTTCCTGCCTCCCGTTCGCTTTTTCTCTTGTTGTTATTAGCACTCAACTCATTAGAGTGCTAATATCTACATTGCATAATATATTCCTTTATAAAGAATTTGTCAAGGGCTTTTTTCATTTTTCTTGACAAAAATAAAAAACTATGATAAATATTACATTATCGTTCATATGTTACAAAAATATTACATATATTTACAATGTGTTAAAAATACATTGCAAATATTATGCAGTATCGTGAATGGCAGCAATCCTTTTCCTTTCCGACTGCAAAAGGAGGTAGAAATGAACATGAAGAAACTATTAACCACGACTTTTATCACTGTATTTTTTATAATTGGCTCTGCCTTTTCGGCTTTCGCTTCAGAAAATGATCTTTCTGACCAAGCGCAGCAGGCAGAAACTACTGAAAACAGTCAGGATTCCCATGAAGCGGAATCTTGTGAATCTGCCGAAGAACCAGCAGACCACCTGGTTTCTCTGGGGACTTTTAAAACCACCGGCTACTGTCCATGTAAAAGCTGCTCTGCCGGCTGGGGAAGAAATACCTGCACCGGTGCTGTTGCCAGCGCCCACCATACCATTGCTGTTGACCCAAGAGTGATCCCTTATGGAACAAAAGTTATGATCAACGGCGTTATTTATACTGCTGAGGACAAAGGCGGCGGCGTAAAGGGACATCACATTGATATTTTTTACGATACACATGCTGAAACAAGAAATCACGGAATACAGAATGCTGAAGTTTTCTTATTAACTGCATAAATAATACAAAAAAAGCCAGTTGGCTTTTGTACAGGCAGCTGACATAGGAAAAAACGGTTCAGGAATATACTACTCATTTTCCTGAACCGTTTTTTTATATCATGTACCCTTCTTCTGATTCCATAACTGCCATGTCTGCCGCCAGACCTTCTTTATTTACTCTGTATTGATCTGCGCTCCATGATAAAAGAAATCAAGAATGTCTTTATAGGTTTTTCCTGCCTTTGCCATACTGTGAGCGCCATTCTGGCTCATTCCAACACCATGTCCAAAACCGCCGCCGTATATGCGAAATACAATGCTTCCATCCTCTGCGGTACGCTTTTCAATAGAAATAAAGGCACTTGGAAGAGAGGCGCTTCCTGTCATATCGCTTCCATCCTGTTTTTTTATTACAAGCTCCGTATTTCCAAGCATGCTTCTTACCTGGCTTTGGCCTTTTATTTTATAGCTTCCTCCATCACCTTTTACTTCTACTTCAGAGGCAATACCGCCAAGTCCTCTTGAAACTACATTTACATCTGTTACATTTCCCACTCCTGGTATCTGTTTAGAGAGGACATCTGCCTTAATATCCACATGCCATCTGAACATAGGATAAGAAGCATCATAGGAAGTAATGTTTTTAGAACGTATGTATTCGTCAAAGGTATCATTATCTTCCATGGTAAGCTCTCTTGCACCTTTTTTTATCTGCATGGAACGCAGATAGGGCAATGCAGCTCCTTCTTTGCCCCACACACTTCCATCTGCCCCATGGCCGCAGGAGGTAGAATAATAAAAGGCTTCTATCGGCTTATCATTGTAGAAAAGCATCTGTCCATATGTTTCATTTACTGCCTGGTCTGTACGTTCACTGGTATTAATATTGTTATATACCTGATAATTCGTACTGTCATCCACATGGGCGCCATACTGACCATAAGCATTTCCCTGGATCTGACGGTATGCATAGGTGCGGGCACAGACTGCCTGGGCCTTTAGTGCTTCTTTTTCATAAGAAGCCGGCATTTCACTGGGAACTACTTTCTTCAAATAATCTTCCAGATACAATTCATTAATAAGGACCAATCCATCTTTCTCTGCTTTCACTTCCATAGAACCGCTGTAGGTCGGCTTTCCCTGACCACGTTCTAAGGAAGTAACTGTAAGACCTTCATTATCCTCTGGTTTTAAGATCATACGTCCGTTTTCCAGTTTTTTATCTGCAGCTTCGAAAGAAAATGTATCTCCCTGTTTAAAAGAACTGCTTTCATGATCCCCATTTTCCTTCTCGTAGATCATTTCTCCATTACAGTTTGCCGTAAGTTCAATGTTGTCATGAAAGATCTGTTTAAAGCCATTATCCATGATCAGGACACGGATCGTATCTGCATCTAAGGGCTGCTCTAAGATAGCCCCGCAGACTTTTCCCTCTGCAGCCACAAATTCCTGCAGATCATAGCCTACCAGGATACTGCCTTTTCCAAGGACCTGAAAATCCCCATATACCTTGTATACATGAAAATTGTCATCTAAAGGAACGCAACCGTAACCTTCCAGTTCAATGAAATCATCTGTCACTGCAAGAACTTTTCCCCGAACCCTCTCTTTTTTCACTGTGATCTTCTTTAATTTACCATTTTCCATATGCAGATCAGCCACACAGGATTTCAGTTCTTCATTTTTCTTTTCTGCCTGGGAAGCCAGTTTGCCTTCTGCAGTAAAGGTTCTGGTATATTTGCCGATGTAAACAGTAAACTGGTCTTTTTCCACATCCGATATCCAGATATTCTTATAAACCGGCTTATCATCTGCAATCTGAGTCATGCCTGCTATTTCCTGGTCTCTGACCCAGAAGCGGATCTCACAATCCATATATGCATCCAAAGCCAGTCCCTGAAAACCGAATACACCTTCTGTTGTATAGGCAGTCCAGCTCTCAGCCTGCTCCATATTGGAAGGTGTTCCGAATAAAACAGCGGAGACTTCTTTCAGATTTCCCTCTTTATCATTTTCTTTGACAATATCTTTATACAGATCCCACCAACTGTTTTTTGAAAATGTCTTTTTCTTATTCCAGCGGGTCATTCCCACCTGTTTTTTTAAAGCAGGCGATAACTTCTGGGCTATTGCATTTACATCTTCGTATGTAAGATTTCCCTGGGCAGATGTAAGACTTGCCGGTGTGACCTTGTCATCCAGATAACCTTTTTCATAAAGATAATCCATATATTTTACAAACCAGTTTTCTCTTTCTTTCTCTGCAAAAGCAGAATTTTCACGCTCAGAGGCCATCTCTTCTAATGTCTGTGGATCCTCAAAAACCAGCGCCAGGGCTTTCGCTGCTTCTGCTCTGGATATGCCTTCTGCAGGAGGTTCAACCTTTACGATAAACACCATGAGGAGGATCACTGCTGCCAGTATTCCCCCCATCCATAAAACCATCTGCTTTTTGCTGATCCTTAAATCCTTTACGTTTAATTTCCATTTTTGCTTCATAAACAATATCCTTATCACCTTATAAACATATGATAAAGCAGCAAAGATTTTTGCTGCAAAAAGAAAGCAGCGAGAACCTCGCTGCTTTTATCTTCTGTGACCCCAAGATGCCGTCTCTTACTTATTGACGCCTAGCAATGCTAGGTGGGCAACCTCACTTAAACTTCTGCCTTCCACGCTTAAAAAGGAGGCATGACATCCGCTTAAAAATATTGGAATCCCTTTAGTCTAATGTAGGTTCAAAATTGGTAAGAACTTCGCACATCCCAGGTATCACATATGCGCTTCATTTATTATGGTGCTATTATAACCCAACATTTTATGTTTTTCAAGCCTGTTTTTTTAGTTAATATTGTTATATATTGTTAGTATTTATGCCTTTATTTTAGCCAAGATTCTCAGGGCCAAAGCCTTCTGGAAGCAGTTGTTCTAATGTATACTCCTTCCACTCTTCTTCTGACTTCACCATAATGATCTTAAAATCCGGCCTGCAAAATTCCCGCATCACCTGACGGCAGACGCCGCAGGGAGCGCAGTAATCTTTCACTATGCCGTTTAAACCGCCGCAGAGAGCGATCGCTGTAAAATCCCGCTCACCTTCACTTACTGCTTTAAAGAACGCACAGCGCTCTGCACATACCGAAGGAGTGTAAGCAGCATTTTCTATATTATTTCCTGTATACGCCTTACCATCTGCACAAAGAAGAACCGCAGATACATGGAAATGAGAATAGGGGGCATAGGAATTTTTAAGGCCTGCAAGGGCTTTTACTCCCAACTCTCTGATCTGTTCTTTTGTAAGGTCATCTGGTGTAATAACTGCCTGTTTTCTCTCCATATTTTAATTCTACCTTCCCATTTTGCATGAACTTTTCATCCGCTGCAATGGCAGCAAATCACAAATAATGCCTATACTAAGCCAACAAAAATCCCGTCTACGTACTCCCTCAGATCTTCTGGACTTACCGTAACCTGTACCCCTCTTTGTCCTGCACTTACCATGATCGTATCATATAACTGGGCTGTTTCTTCAATATAAGTTGGGAATTTTTTCTTCATTCCAATAGGAGAACAGCCGCCCCGGATATAACCGGTAATGCCTAACATATCTTTTACGTGGATCATCTCCACCTTCTTCTCTCCTGCTGCTTTTGCCACTTTCTTCAGATCCAGTTCTTCATCTACCGGGATGCAGCATACAAGATATCCTTTCTTCTCCCCTTTCAGCACAAGGGTCTTATACATCTGGTCATGATCGATCCCCATCAGGTCAGCAGCATGGCTGCCGGAAAGGTCATTTTCATCTACTTCATATGTTCCTGTTTCATAATGGATCCCAGCTGCGTCTAACAGCCTCATTACGTTGGTCCTTACTTCTGTTTCTGCTTTTTTTCCTTTCAAACTTATCACTCCCTGCATATCGCAAAGACACCCTGGTATTTTTCAGAGTGTCTTTTACTTTTCTTATGATTTTATCGTTTGGAATTTGCTTTTTCTACATGGATATGTTTGCCTTTGATGCGTGCATGGCTCATAGCATTTAATACATCTTCTGCATATTCAGCCGGTACATCTACAAAGGTATATCCATCATACATATCAATACTTCCTACCAGACGTCCCGGAATACCTGACTCACCGGCAACTGCCCCCAGGATATCTCCTGGTGTTACGCGCTGGGCCTTACCAATGTTAATAAACAGTCTTGCCATGCGCTCTTCGCCGCCATTTAATACATAATCAACAGCTGCACGGTCTGTAGCTCCTTTGCGGCGGCTGTTATTTCTGCCGCGGTCTCTGCCTCTGGAGTTTCTTCCATAGCTGTCCAGATCGTCTAAGGATCTTGCAGGCATATAATTGTCAATGATATCTTCATTGTCATCGCCCATGCTCATTTTTAAGAGGGCTGCAGCCAGATCTAAGGAAGTATAATCGTCTTCCATCAGCTTCTTTTCGATGATATTTACCATCTTTGTCAGATCTGCGTCATTTAAAATGTCCTGAACCTGATCTAAGATCTTTTCTGCCTTGATTTCGGTAATATCATTTAAAGACGGAATTGCCTGAGGAATGATCTTGGTCTTGCAATAACGCTGGATATCGCGAAGCTTATAAACTTCTTTTCCCACTACCAGGCTGAATGCCTTTCCTTCTCTTCCTGCTCTTCCGGTACGTCCGATACGATGTACATAATATTCATCATCCTGTGGGATGTCGTAGTTAAATACCGCTTCCACATTTCCAACATCAATTCCTCTTGCAGCCACATCTGTAGCAATCAGGATGTCGGTACGTCCGTTTCTGAAGCTTTCCATCACACGGTCACGCTGTACCTGTTTTAAATCGCCGTGAAGTCCTTCTGCAAAATAGCCTCTTCCCTGAAGAGCCTGGACCAGCTCATCTACCTGGCGCTTGGTATTACAGAATACAATTGAAAGCTTTGGAGAATACATGTCTAACAAACGGCACATAACTTCTACTTTGTTCTTCGGCTTTACTTCATAATAATACTGGGTCACCTTCGGTACGGTCAGCTCTTTCTTGATCACACGTACTGTTACCGGGTCTTTCTGGAACTTCTTTGCAATGTCAGCAATTGCCTGAGGCATGGTTGCAGAAAACATCAGAGTCTGACGTTCTTCCGGCAGCTGGCTTAAAATAGTCTCCATATCCTCTAAAAAGCCCATGTTTAACATTTCGTCTGCTTCGTCTAAAACAACGGTATGTACATGGTCCATTTTTACGGTTTTACGGCGCATATGATCCATAACACGTCCCGGTGTTCCTACTACAATCTGGGTGCCGTCTTTTAAGGCACGGATCTGACGTACAATGTCCTGACCGCCGTATACAGGCAGAACCTTGATGCCGTGCATGAATTTGGCAAATCGGCGCAGTTCTTCTGCCACCTGGATCGCAAGCTCTCTGGTTGGAAGGAGAACAACGGCCTGAAGCTTTTTCACCTTCGGGTCAACCTTCTGCAGCAGAGGAAGACCGAAAGCAGCTGTTTTTCCTGTTCCTGTCTGGGCCTGACCGATCATATCTCTGCCTTCTAATACAACAGGGATTGCCTGAGCCTGGATAGGGGAAGCTTCTTCGAAGCCCATTTCTGTAATGGCTCTTATAATACGGTCATCTAACTGTAATTCTTCAAATTTTGTAACATCCATTAATTGTAAATATCCTCATTTCTATTCTTTTCCATATCTTCTTTAAGTTCCGCAGAAATATGGGCCTTAATTTTTCAACATGTCATTGTCCACTGACCTTCGATTTGCACATGTTCGCCTGTGTCGGATTACATCCGCCACATTCGTACATCTGCACTCAGGATGTGGACAATCGACATGTTGAAAACGGCCCATATTTCTGCTGGGCTGTTCTCTTGCTTAAATCAGAGAACACAACTCTGGCGCGTTCTTAACATGCAATAGCAAGAAGATGCAAGGCCGAACTTTAACAGAAAATGAGAGGTGAAAACGGCACGCACATGCAGGCCTTTCATCCTCTCACTTTCGTACGAACAATAACTATATCAGAGTTTTGTTTTTGTGTCAATCACAACAACGCCACTAGAACTGCACAATGTCCTTGATTTCAGCGGCTTTTTCCACATTTTCAGCGTAAAGGACAGGTCCTTCGCCGTGGTAATCTCTCTGGTATTCTACGCCAACTTTGGCACGTACCTTTACCCATTCTTTGGTCTTGTACTTTTCTGCGTCTTTCCATTTGCACATAAAACCTAAGAATGTCATATCTGCCTCACAGCAAGTCATAGCCATACGTCCTGGAACAAACTGTCCCTTAGGGAACTTAGGGCTCTTTAATACCATTGCGGTAAATTCAACGGTTTTTCCTTTGTAACGCTCCGGCTGATCCATACAGTCGATGTACCAGATGCCGTAATCTGCTGGTTTGATCTCAATTACATCTGCATTGATATCGTATGGAAGATCTTCTTCCAGAGTTGCCTGCTCAATCTCACCGTTCTTGTCTTCCAGAACGATCTCGCTTTCACGGCTCATTGCACGGATGGTACGGCGGTAAGAAGTCAGCTTCTCATCTGCAATGCCATCACAGCGGTTTACAATAACCAGCTCCGAATTACGCAGCATAGCACCAAGCAATGGCTTCATGTTCTGGATATACAGATCAAAGGTAGAACCATCAATAATGGTGATCTGCTGGTAAATATTCCAGTCATCCGGCAGTGTCAGTTCGTCCTGGTTCCACATGCCGTTCCACTCTAAAAGCACGCGCTCCGGGCGATAGATCACTTCCAGCTCATTTAAGTAAGCCGGTGTCAGCTTTGAAAGTTCATCCACATATACAACTGCAGTCTGATGCTTTTTTAACTTCTTTTCATCATATTCTGTATCCCCTTCTTCGCAGACGATCAGAAGTGTTTTTCCCTCTGTCTGGAAGTATTCCTGTCCCATGGTAAATTCCAGAAACTGGGTTTTTCCAGCTTCCAGAAAACCATTGATCAGAAACACGGGCATTACATCATCATCTATCTCGTTATTTCCCATTTTAAAACCTCATTAGCCTCTTCCGAATACTTTATTTAATTCCTCTTCCTTCAGGCTGGCACCGATCACACATACCTTACCTGTGTAATCCGGCTTTCCGTCACGGATCTCATACTGCTCTGGTACCAGGTCAAAATACAGCCACTCTCCCGGATTCTCTGTAGGAAGCATTCCCTTTGCTCTTAAAACATCACCAAATTCCTTGGTCTCTGCCAGGCGCTTTAAGATATCTTCCAGCTGATCCTTTGTTACAGGAACGATGGTTTCCATGCCCCAGCTGGTAAATACTTCGTCTGCATGATGGTGATGATGATGTTCGTGATCATGGTCATGGCCGCAGCAGCACTCACCGTCATGGTCATGGTGATGATGCTCATGCTCTTCCTCCTCATCATGGTGATGATGTTCATGATCATGGTCGTGGCCGCAGCAGCACTCATCATCGTGGTCATGATGATGGTGATGTTCATGTCCATGTTCTTCTTCCTCATCATCGTGATGATGATGTTCATGATCATGGTCGTGACCACAGCAGCACTCATCGTCGTGATCATGGTGATGATGGTGTTCATGATCGTGACCGCAGCAGCACTCGTCATCCTCATCGTCATGGTGATGATGGCTCTCTCTTACTTCCTCTAACAGATCATCTAACATGGTATCTCTCTTCTCAATGATCTCAAGAAGCTGGCTTCCGCCCAGTTCTGCTAATGGAGTAGTAACAATTGCAGCCTTTGGATTCTTCTCACGGATCATTTCAACATCCTTCTGGATCTTTGCTGTATCTGTGATATCTGTACGGCTGAGTACGACTGTTCCCGCATTTTCAATCTGATTGTTGAAGAATTCACCAAAGTTCTTCATATACATTTTGCACTTTGCAGCATCTACAATGGTAACCGCACTGTTTAATGCAACGTCCATATCTGCAGATACATCGATCACTGCCTTCATAACGTCAGAAAGCTTGCCGACACCTGATGGCTCGATGATGATACGGTCAGGTTTATATTTGGTCAGTACCTCAGATAAAGACTTTCCGAAATCACCTACTAATGAACAGCAGATGCAGCCGGAATTCATCTCCCGGATCTCGATGCCGGAATCTTTTAAAAATCCGCCGTCAATACCGATCTCGCCAAATTCATTTTCAATCAGGACTACCTGCTCACCAGAAATAGCCTCCTGTAAAAGCTTCTTAATAAAAGTAGTTTTTCCAGCTCCAAGGAAACCGGAAATAATATCGATCTTTGTCATCGTATGTTCCTTCTTTCTTTATTGGATGTTTTCTCAATTTCAGGAAAACATTTTGCAATGAGGCTTCAAGCCTCGTTATTTCAATCTGTCAATTAGATATTGTGGCACAACCTGACCTTAATGTCAAGTCAAGTGCCCCGCTTTCTCATTAACACCGTTACAGTTCAGCCTTGCATCTTCTTGCCCGCTTACAGCGGACAAGAAGCTTTGGGCGTCAGCCTTATGAAGATTTAGCGCCAAAAGCACTTATGAAAACAAGTTTTCAACGTACTTTTGACCCTAAATCTTCGCAAGGCTGAACTGTAACGATTTTATTGTTCACGCTTTTTACCGTTTCCTGCCTAACACCTGCCACATGGAAAACAGACCAAATGCGATCAGATTTACCACTACTACGCTGGCTCCGGCCGGTGTGGAAAACTGGTAGGAGGCCATCATTCCTAGCAAAAAGCATACCAAAGAAAGAACTCCTGAAGAGATCATTACACTGGTAAAGCTTTTAAACACCCTCATAGATGTAAGACATGGGAAAATCACAAGACTGGAAATCAGCATGGCACCCATCATGCGCATGCCTAAAACAATAGTAACTGCGGTCAGCACAGCGATCAGCATATTGTAAGCTCCTACATTGACCCCTGTAGCTTTTGCAAAATTTTCATCAAAGGTAACAGCAAATACCTGGTTGTAACAAAATACAAACAATCCCAGTACAATCAGGCAAAGGATTGCAGACAATGTTACATCTTCCTTTGTCATAGCTAAAATGCTTCCAAACATATAGCTGCTTACATCGGTTGTCATTCCTGTTGTTAAAGATGTCACAATAATACCGATTGCCAGAGAACTTGCTGAGATCATAGCAATGGCCGCATCACTTTTGATCCGGCTGTTTTCTGTAATACGCAGCAGGAAAAAAGCTGCCAGCACTACTACCGGGATAGATACCTTTAAAGGAGACCACCCCATAGCCAGAGCAATGGAAAGAGCACCGAAAGATACATGGGAAAGTCCATCTCCGATCATGGAATAGCGTTTTAATACCAGGCTCACGCCTAAAAGGGAAGCGCACAAAGATACAAGCATACCGCCAAATAATGCCCTTACCATAAATGGATAAGACAGCATTTCACTAAGCACGTTCATGGGTATTTCCTCCTTCTATCTTCTGGTAGTTATGTGCATGATCATGACCACAAGAGCATTTCTTTTCGCTGTTTTCCAGGCCATCTTCATTTTTTGTCATGTGGCAGGCCGCAGTAGGAAGGCATTTTCCCTGTTCCTTTTCATGGAAGAAATGACCTGCTGCCTTGCTGTTCATATAATCATGGGCCGGTCCATAGAAAAGCACCTGTTTCTGAAGATGCAGGATCTTATTGGCTTCCTCTACTGCATTTCTCAGATCATGGGATACCATGATAATAGCTACTTTATCTTCCCTGTTCAGCTTACGGATCATGGAATAAAAGTCCTGGATCGCCATTGGGTCCAGACCTGTAATAGGTTCATCCAAAATAAGAAGTTCCCTGGTAGCGCAAAGGGCTCTTGCAATCAAAACTCTCTGCTGCTGTCCCCCTGATAACTCTCTGTAACACTGACCAGCCAACTGGGTGATACCCAGTTTTTCCATATTGGCAGCTGCAATATCCTTTTCTGTCTTAGAATAAAAGGGGCGTCTGCCTCTCCTGCTTAAACAGCCGCTTAAGACTACCTCTCTTACGGAAGCCGGGAAGTCTTTCTGGGCTGCTGTCTGCTGGGGCAAATAACCAATTCCCGTGGTCTTTAACTCATCTGCTACCGTCAGCTTGCCGCCGGATGGCTTTAAAAGCCCTAAAAGTCCCTTGATCAGAGTACTTTTTCCAGATCCATTTTCGCCTACGATACACAGATAATCTCCAGGGCAAACTTCCATATTTACATTTATAACTGCATCCTGATTTTCATATCCAAGATCAACATGCTCACATTTGATCAACGGTTCCATTTAAAATTTTTCCTCCTACGAAAGTGCTTCCTGCAGATTTTTTGCATTCTGTTTCATCAGCTGCAGATAGGTAACTCCTTCATCAAACTGCCTTCTTGTAACATTATGGCAGGAATGAAAGAGAAGTGTTTTCGCCCCGGTTTCCTCACTGATGATATCTGCCGTCCGGTGACTAGAGAGTTCCAGATAAAACACTGCCTGAAGCTGGTTTTCCTTTATACGGTCGATCAGGTACGCAATGGTTTTGGCACTGGGTTCTGTATCTGTGCTGCAGCCAGAAAAGGCGGCTCTGTAAGACAGACCATATTCCTGTGCAAAATACCTAAGTGGAAATTTATCCGCAACAACGATCATATGGTGACGTCCATTTGCAACAATGTCCTTGAATTCATCATCCAGATTTTTCAATTCCTTCAGATAATTGTTTTTGTTCTGTTCAAAATAAGAAGCATTCTCTGGTGATATATCTGCAAGCTTTTCTGCGATCACTTCCACGATCTTCATGGCATTCGCCGGTGAAGTCCAAATATGCTCATCATATTCGATTTCCATTTCATGGCCATCATGTTCGTCAAATGTATCGTGAGATAAATTCTCATGAGCTTTTTTCTCGTCATGCATTTCTGCATGATCAGCTTCGTCTTCCAGATGTGCATGTTCTTCGTAAACATGTTCTTCATGATCGTGGTCATCATGTGCTTCATGATCATGATCTGAATGGGAATGCCCATGTTCTGCATCTTCCATTCCCTCAACCAGTTCTTCTTCTAATACATCTACATAATCCATCATCGTAAGGATCATCATATTCTCAGTATCCAAAGAAGCTGTCACCTTTTCTACCCACTGCTCCATTGCTCCGCCATTGCACACCATCAGATCTGCCTGCTGCATGGTGATCATATCTGCCGGTGTCGGCTCAAAGGAATGACTGTCCATTCCTGCAGGAACTACCATTTTCAATCTTACTCTGTCTCCTGCGATCTGACGTACAAAATCATAATATGGGAAAATAGTAGTCACCACCAGAGGACGAGCGTCTTTTTCTTCTGGCCTGTCCAAAGCCGCAGTCCCCGTCATATCCCATGTACTGCATCCAGAAAGGATAATGCAGCACACCATGAGAAAAATACTCACAATACGCATTTTAAATGTACGTTTCTTCTTATTTAATTTGTTCTGTTTTAAATTATTCAATGTGATTCTCTGCCTTTATAAAATCTATCACCTGGAAAGGAGTATCCGCCACAAGTTTGGGTGCAAATGCCTCCAGTTCTTCTCTTGGGCGAAAACCCCAGGTCACACCTACCGTATCTACCTGCGCTGCCTGTCCTGTTTCCATATCCGTATTCGTATCTCCCAGATACAGACATTCTTCTTTCTTTAGTCCCAGCTCATCGATCAGTGCCACTACACCGTCAGGAGCAGGCTTTTTTTTGATTCCCTGCGCTTCTCTTTCTCCGTATACCTTATCAAACGTATTATCTCCAAAGACATAGGCCACATTATCAAGAGCTCTCTGGTGTGGCTTATTTGAAAGAACTGTCGCTAAGATCTTATGTTCCTTTAAAAAGTCCAGAAGTTCAGGAATGCCCTCATAAGCTTCTACTTTATAAAGACAGCAGTCTTTAAAAACCTCGTTATATACATCCAGCGCTTCCTTATAATGGGTCAGTTCTTTATCCCCATATGCTATCAGAGAACGTTCCACCAGCTTTTTATAACCATCCCCTACAAACTGTTTCGTATCTTTTATAGAGACCGGTCCCAGTCCAAAATGCCCCAATGTCAGATCTACAGACCGCTTTAAGGCATAAATAGAATTCACCAGCGTTCCATCCAGGTCAAATATACAGCATTTATACATGATGATCACACCTTTCTTTTATCTAACCTTTTTTGTTCAAAATCATATCGGGGTAATCATAGCATAGAAATAAAGATTTTTCCAGAACTGATTTATTTATCGAAAAATATGATATATAATGAGTGCAGGGAAAAACAAGCGGCTGCGTCAGCAGGCATTTGTTTTTCACAAGCCATTAACGAACGAATCGCCTGCGAAAGCAGGCAGTAGAGCGCGAATGCGCGGGATTCGTGAGTATAAGATATAATGAGTGCAGGGAAAAACAAGCGGCTGCGTCAGCAGGCATTTGTTTTTCACAAGCCATTAACGAACGAATCGCCTGCGAAAGCAGGCAGTAGAGCGTACAAGCCCGAGGGCGTGAGCATACACCGCCAGAATAAAATGTTCTCTCGGAATCTTTCTGTGCCTGATTTTGTGAGAAGATTTTTTGTCAGTTGTACCCAAATTTCTGAGGCGTACGCGGTGCGTACGGTGATGAACTTCGGGTGCGACTGACGAAAAACCGGCCACAAAAGCAGGTGCATGAAAGACTCCGAGAGGACATTAAATCAGAAAGGAATTACTTTACCATGTCTTCCACTCCATCATCGAAAAGCCAGAAAATGACTGAAGGCAATATCACCAGGCTCCTTGTTATGTTTGCCCTTCCCCTCTTTGTGGGCAACCTGTTCCAGCAATTTTATAATACTGTTGACAGTATTGTTGTGGGAAATTTTGTCAGTAAGACTGCTCTGGCAGCTGTTGGTTCTACAGACTGTATCATCAATACCATTATCGGTTTCTTTACCGGGCTTTCTACTGGTGCAGGTGTAGTGATCGCCCACAGCTTTGGAGCTGGAAATAACAGATCTCTTCACCGTGCCGTACATACTACGATCGCACTGACCATTGTATTATCCGTGATCTTTACCATTGCAGGACTGGTCTTATCTCCTGTATTCCTTCAATTAATGGATACTCCTGATGATGTACTCCCGGAAGCATCCCAGTATCTGCGCATTTATTTTGCAGGCGTATCAGGTTTGATGCTCTACAATATGGGGTCTGGTATCCTGCGGGCTGTAGGAGATTCCAGACGTCCTTTATACATACTTATAATCTGCGCTCTTGGCAATATCTTTTTTGACCTGCTGTTTGTGATCGTTTTCCATGCAGGTGTGGAAGGCGTTGCCTACGCTACCATCCTTTCACAGTGGATCTCCGCTGTGCTGGTACTTGCGATCCTTACCCGGGAAAAAAGCTCATACCATCTGATATGGAAAGACCTGCATATCCATAAGGGAACTGCCATGTCTATCTTTCGCATTGGCTTTCCTGCGGGCCTTCAGATCGCTGTCACCTCTTTTTCCAATGTATTTGTACAATCTTATATCAACCATTTTGGTTCTTCCTGCATGGCAGGCTGGACCACTTATGGGAAACTGGACAAGTTCTGTCTGCTGCCGATCCAGAGTATCGGTCTGGCAGTCACCACCTTTGTAGGACAGAACCTGGGGGCTGACAACATGAAACGGGCCAGAAAAGGAACAAACGTTGCTCTTCTTCTTTCTATTGCCACTGCTCTCATCCTTATGGCTCCTGTGATCATTTTCGCCCCATTTCTGGCATCTCTTTTCAACAATGACCCGGATGTACTCTCTTACGGCGTTCATTTTATCCGTTTAATGATGCCATTCTATCTGGCGATCAGTTTTAACCAGATCTTTGCAAACGCATTAAGGGGCGCCGGAAATTCCGTCACCCCTATGGTCATTATGATGGGAAGCTTTATTGTCTTCCGTCAGATCTATCTTTACTTTATTTCAAAATACTTCAATAATATTACCGCTACTGCCCTTGGATATCCTTTAGGATGGGTATTATGCAGTATTTTGCTTATTATTTATTATTGGAAAGTAGGATTAAATGTAAAGAAGAAGATTTAAAAATCTGTGTTTCTTATACATCCTGACCCAGATTTTTAAGGATCTTTCTTAAAGCTTCGCAGGCAACAGTGAAGGCCTCTGCCCCATCCATCTGCTGCATGCCCTTTAAGCTTTCCCCATCTCTTTCCAGATTTTTCAAACCGTCAAATTCAGTAAGATGAGGTTCCAGGGAAATAAATCCTTTATATCCGTGTTCAAACAGGTCTTTCAGGATTTCCTGGATCTTTCCATCTCCCTTTCCTGCCGGAACGATCACCCCATCAGCCTTTCTGGCATCTTTCACATGGATATATTCAATATATGGTTTCATTACGCTGTATGCATCCCATGGATCCTGTCCGCACTGAATAAAATTGGCAAAATCAAATACTGCTTTAAAATGATCGCCATAAAACTCCTTCATAAGCTTTTCACAGCGCACAATGCTGTCCCCATAAATATCCTTCTCATTTTCATGCAGCAGGATCACATCCTGCTCCTTACCCACGCGTATCAGCCGGTCCAGCTGTTCAAATACGGTCTCTTTATATCCGTCTGGTTCTTCACCCTCAGGCATAAAAAAGCTGAACATCCGGATATATCTGGTATTTAATACATGGGCCAGCTCAGCCACATGTTTAAAATGTTCCAGATGGGGTGTAAAATCATCTTTAATATTGATCTTTCCTATGGGTGATGCCAGAGAAGAAATGGCGATCCCCTGATCATCCAGCTTACCCTTGATCTCTTTTACTTCTTCTGTGGTGTATGTGTCGATTCCCTTCTTTTCCACACCCCGGATCTCCATGTGGGAAATCCCTAATTTTTTTAACACCTGTATCTGTCTGTCAAGAGAAGAAGAAATCTCATCTGCAAAGCCGGAAAGGACTATCTTATCCATGTATTATTCCTCCCAGACTTACAGATATTTTTCAAATCCCATATCGCAGATATTTTTTACGCTGGTCCTGATACAGTCAAATGGATCTTTTCCATAGGTCTGATCCTGCTCAATAGGCAGATAAATAGCTCCACCTTCTACAGAAGCTTCAATGATAGCCTTCATATCCAGATTTCCTTCTCCGATCTCGGCAAACTGGATACACTGCTCCTTGTGGAAAATCTCAGGAGTTGGCTGTCCATCTGGGAAATAAATACGGTAATCTTTCAGATGTACCATATCTTCTCTGCCAGCTAAACGTTTGATCCATTTTACAGGATCCTGTCCTGCTCTCTGGATCCAGTGTACATCGATCTCAAAGCCAACCAGTTCCGGATCTGTATTTTCTACCAGCAGCTCAAAACCTGTTTTTCCATGATATTTTTCAAATTCAAAATGATGGTTGTGATAATACAGCTTCAGTCCATTTTCCTTTAAAATCTTTCCATAGTAGTTTAAATCCTCTGCAGCCTTGTAATATCCTTCTTCATTATGGATACAGATAGATGGGATCAGTGAGTCTCTTACATATGTAACTCCCAGACGTTTATTGGCTGCAATAATACGGTCCATATCTTTCTCAACATCAAAGCCCTTGGCATTTGGTCCAAATAAAGGCTTATAGTTTAAGCTGGTAGACATTACAGTCACACCATGTTTTGCAGATGCTTCCAGAACCTGATCAATATATTCATCTGTCATATCTACCTGTGACAGTTCAAAATAAGAAAGTCCTGCTGCTTTCACTCTCTCAAAGGTATAATCCGGTCCCTTATCCCACATAATGGTCTTGACCATAGACATGTTTAACGCGATCTTTGGTGATCCTTTTTTTGCTTCACTCATTTTTATCAAGCTCCTTCCATTCTACGATCCTGCTCTCAAGAGAGGACTTACGGATTCCTTCTATTAAAAGAATTACTTTATCATCCTTTACACTGAAATACTGGTCTGTTTTTCCTTCCAGCATATCATAAAACCGGCGGATCAGGTCTACATGACCGCTTCCGTAATAGGTTTTCTCTCCTGGGAGACGTTTATCTTTAATGAGCAGTGTTTTTTCATTCTCATTTTCCTTTGGCCCATACCACAGACCATAATCCTTGATTGTAAAGCTGCCTTTTTCGCAAACTGCCTGAAGTTCGATACTTGAATTCTTTACATAAGTAACGGTTCCGAAAAATGTACCCGCAACACCATTTTCAAATTCAATATGGGCAACTGCTGTATCTTCAACTTCGATCTCATGGTGAAGCAGATTGGAAATCTGACCTGTAATATTTTTGATCGGTCCTCCAAGAAGCTGCATCTGATCCAGGGTATGGATCGCCTGATTGATCATGCATCCGCCGCCGGCCTGTGCCATACTGGCTCTCCACGGTGACGCCTGATAATAGTTCATATCACGGGACCAGATAGCCACAGCTTTGATCCCTAAAAGCTTTCCATATTCACCTGAACCGATCATTTCCTGCAACTTTACAAAAGTAGGATTTAAACGGTTCTGGAAGCAGATAGCCAGTTTAACATGATACTGGTCTTCCAGTTTCTGCATCTGGCGAAGCTGCTCTCCATTCATATTGCTTGGCTTTTCACAAAGAATATTTATCCCTCTCTTTGCACACTCTGTAGCTGCTTCCAGATGAAGATAATGTGGAAGGCAGATATGAGCTGCATCCGGCTTTTCTTTGTCCAGCATTTCTTTATAATCTTCGTAGAAATGGACACCTTCCGGCAGTTCTTCTTTTTTCTCTGGTTTTACATCTGCTACTGCGACCAGCTCTACGTCATCCATCAAAGCCAAAGCTTTTCTATGGGTCCTTGATACGGTTCCCAGGCCAATGATCACTGTTCTCATTTGTTTTCTTTCTCCTCCTTCACCTTTTCCTGAAGTTTTTCATAGAAAAGATCATCATCCACAGGAAGAGTCACTGAATGGCCTAACCAATCAGATAAAAACATAGAATTGGCAATCTCAACTGCCTTGATTCCTTCTGCTCCCGGAGCGATCAGCTGTTCTCCCTTTGCAATTGCATTAGTAAAGTTAATAAGAACATCAATATGCTGCTGATCCCAGTTTTCCGGGCATTCAAAAGTTTCTTCTGTATACAGCTTCTGCTGTGTCTGGCCTTTCACCAGTGCCAGCATCTGTCTGAAATCCAGTTCATGATTCCATACATCTTCCGGCTTATCCATTTTCTTAACAACAACGGACTTACTGTCTGTAATAATGATTTTTCCGTTATCTCCATGGATCTCCAGACGGTCTGTTCCCAGTGCATCATGAGTACAGGTGATAAAAGTACCTGTTGCACCGTTTGGATATTCAAAATAAGCAGTTACATCATCTTCTACTGTAATATTGCGGTGAGAACCATATTTTAAATGGGCTTCCATAAGAGATGGCATTCCACACAGCCACTGTAAAAGATCCAGCTGATGAGGCGCCTGGTTTACCAGAACACCACCGCCTTCGCCGACCCAGGTAGCACGCCATGCACTGGAATCATAGTATTTCTGTGTTCTCCACCAGCTTGTTATGATCCAGCTGACACGACGCAGATTTCCAATGGTTCCTGCATCCAGTATCTCTTTTACCTTCTGATATAAAGGATTGGTCCTCTGATTAAACATCATGGCAAACTTAACATCCGGATGTTTTTCTGCTTCCTCATTCATCTTACGGATCTGGGATACATAAACTCCTGCCGGTTTCTCCACCATTGTATGGATATTTCTCTTTAATGCTTCAATTGCTATTTCCGGATGTAAATAATGAGGCACAGCAATGATCACCGCATCTATTTTTCCACTGTCTAAAAGCTTTTTGTAGTCATCATAAACAGTTACTGTCCCGGGAAGATTTTCCTTTGCCCATTCTCTTCTTTTTTCATCAATATCGCAAACAGCTGTAAGCTCGGCTCCTTCGATCCGGTTTCCAACCAGCCAGCCAGAATGACTGGTTCCCATATTGCCAATACCGATCACACCAAAACGTACTTTTTCCATAGACTATTCTCCTCTCTTAGCCCTTTACTCCGGCTGAAGCAAAGCTTTCAATAAAATATTTCTGTGTAAACAGGAACAAAATGATCAGTGGGATCAATGAAACAGTAGCTCCCGCCATGATCAGTGCATAGTTTGTAGATGCATCTTCCTGAAAACGCTGAAGACCAACTGTAAGTGTAAACAACTTATCATTAGATAAGAATACTAACGGATTAATATAATCATTCCAGCTCCAGCTAAATGCCAGAAGCAGTGCTGTCATAAGTCCTGGCTTTGCCAGAGGCAATATCAGCTTTAAGAAAATCTCCGGATGGGAAGCTCCATCCAGATAAGCCGCCTCTGTATACTCAAAGGGGATCTGCATAAATACCTGACGCATTAACAATACCCCAAATACTGAAAACAGACCTGGAAGGATCAATGCCAGATGGGTATTGGTAATGTGCATGCTTTGAAAATAAATATACTTTGGAAGCAGCAAAACCTGTCCCGGTACCATCATAGTTGACAGATACACCATAAATAAAATTTTCTTTCCCCTGAATTTTAATCTGGCAAAGGCATATGCTGCCATAGTGGTGATACACAGCTCTCCAATGATCGTAAGGAAAGTTACTTTAATAGAATTTAAGTAATATCCAGGGAAGTCACTTTTTGTAAATACAGTTACATAATTTTGAAAATTCCACCTTTGCGGGATCAGATGCACTGGAAATTCCATTACATCAATTTCATACTTAAAGGAGGTGGAAAGCATCCATAAAAATGGAAATATAAACATAAGGGCAAATATCCCTACAATGATCGTGGTAATGATACGTATTACCAGACGTTTTCTCTGATATCCCATGATACAGCCTCCTAGTATGTGAATTTTTCTTCCAGCTTCTGAAGCACGGTAGAAAAGATAAATATGATCACAAACAGCACAATAGCTACTGCTGCTGCATAACCGATCTTATATTCCTTAAATGCATAATAGTAAATGGCCTGTACCAGAACCGTAGTAGAAAATCCCGGTCCACCCTCTGTAATGATATTTACCTGGTCAAAGATCTTAAAAGAGTTGATAGTTGCCAGTGTGATACAGAAGAAAATGCTGGATGCCATCATAGGAATGGTTATCCTGAAAAATGTCTGGATATTATTAGCTCCATCTACTGCCGCAGACTCGTAAACTTCTGCAGAAAGTCCCTGCATGTTTGCAAGAAGGATAATGCAGTAATAACCTACATCATGCCATACAGACATCATGATAATACCTTTAAGAGCCCATTTTGAACTGATAAACCACTGGGGTGGGTTTGCAATGTGGAATACATTGGTTAAAATTGAGTTTACCGGTCCTTTGTCTGGATACAGCAGCACCATCCATACAGTTGCTACGGAAACCAGGGAAGAAATATAAGGCATAAAGGTCATCATACGGATCGGTATCTTACAGAACACAAATTTGTTCAAAAGAGATGCCATGACCAAAGCGATTGAAATGGTCAAAGGTACATAAGAAAATGAATATATCAGGTTATTGCGTATTGCAGATAATACTCTGTCATCTTTTAATATGTTTTGAAAATTTTCAAGTCCTGTGAATTCTACACCTGCCAGTCCTTTCATCGGATTCCAGGCAGTGAATCCCAAAAACATGGACATCAGAATCGGTACTAAAATAAAAACAGTTGTTCCGATCAAGCTAAGAAAGAGGAAGCCGTAAGCGGCTCTCTCCTCTCTCAACTCCATCCTGTTCAGCTTGTGTCTCGATTTCATAGCCGTTTTCAGCTTCCTCTCTTTAAAAAATAAAATATTTACTGTGAAAGTGTATAACTTATATTCTCTCGAAATCTTTCTGTACCTGATTTTGCGAGAAGATTTTTTGTCAGCCGCAAAGGCAAGTGCATGAAAGACTCCGAGAGGACATACTTTTATTATTTATCAAGTGCTTCGTTTACACGGCTTTCAACACTGTCTAAAGTATCTTCCAGGGATTTCTCACCATTAAAATACTGTTCGATCTCTTCTTTGCCGATCTGCATATATTCAGCGCCCTTATTGCCAATGATCTTGTTGGTTGTAAGCTGTACAGCCGGATCAAAGAACTTCTTTGCATAGGAAACATCAAGTCCTGAACCTTCGCAGTAGATATTTACCATATCATCATTGTATGCCGGCAGATAAGTAGGAAGATTTCCTGATGCTGCAATGTAATTAGATGCATTTTCTACATAGTAACGGATAAAGCGCCATGCTTCTTCTTTATGCTTTGAATTCTCTGGAATACCCAGTACAGAACATGAATAGTTGCTGCGCAGTCCTTCTACGGATTCATCAAATCTTGGCATATAAGCAACACCTACCTGGAAATCAAATGGGAACTTTTCTTTGTTCTTCATATCTCTTACCAGCCAGCTTCCTGCTGTTACCATTGCTTCTTTTCCGCCTAAGAAGGAGCTGTTGATAGCTGCCTTTGCTGCTACGATCTGTCCGTAAGGCATCTGGATTCCTTCATCGTCTAACATCTTACGTGTTTCCAGTGCTTTCTGCCATGCTGGATCCTTGATGTTACATTTACCGTCTTCTGTATACCACTGGCCCTTCTGTGCTGCAATGGTTGCCCACTCATTTGCATAAGTATGGGTATAGGTTCCGTAGATTCCCTGATCTTTTCCCCATTCAGCCATTTTACGTGCTGTTTCGATATATTCGTCTAATGTCCAGTCATCCTTTGGATACTCAACTCCGGCCTTGTCAAACATGTCTTTGTTGTAATAAACAACGCTCTGTGTTGCACGGAATGGGATTCCGTAATATTTACCGTCATACTGTCCCCAGATTGCATATTTTCCAAAAGACTTGTCCATATCTACGCCGTCTTTTGCAATAAAATCATCCAGTGGAGCCAGCATACCGGATTCAAAACGGGTAAACTGATCACCGTCAGAAATAGGCATTACGTCCATATCGCCGCCGCTCATTGCCAGGATGTCTAACTTTGTAAGACGCTCACCATTAGCAGGAATGCTGTGTGCTACTACCTGGATATCAGGATTTGCAGCATTGAAATCATCAATGAATTTCTGATCCGGGATATCCCAGTCATAATAATTGATCACTACAGGATCACCCTTTGCCTCTGCCTTGGTTTCTGTAGAAGCAGCTCCTGTGGTATCTGCTGCAGCTGTAGTAGCCTCGGTTTTTGCTCCGCATCCTGCAAGCAGACCTGCTGCTGAAAGGCACATGAGAAAAGCAACTGTTTTTTTCATACGTATTGTCCTCCTGGAATCTTCTTGTTTGTGACTTATGTTGTCACTTTACGTTCATCGTGTGTATATTATTACAAGTTTTATACAAAAGGACAATGTGAAAAGTTTTCATTTTAGTCAGATTTTTTCATTGTATCTTCATTTATCTGAACAATCTGATATTCTAATGGGAAATTTATAAGTGTACTTGTACCTTTTTCTTTACTGCTGCTTATAACAAAAGAGGCCTTGCTTCCATAACACAGCCACAGCCTGCGCATAATGTTACGAAGTCCCACGCTCCCCTTTCCTGTATTACCTTCTTCCTCTTCTTTATCAATGTCTTTCCACTGCTGCCTTAAATGATCCAGCTGCTCTTTTGCGATCCCATGTCCGTTATCCTGGACTGCCAGACTGATCAGGTCTCCTGATTTTTTAATGGATATATGGACAGAACCTTTTATATTCCAGGGTTCGATACCATGCTTAATAGAATTTTCTACTAATGGCTGGATCAGATTTTTTAAGATCATGGCATCCTTTACATCATCCTCTACTTCAATCTGATATTCCAGTCCTTCTTCAAAACGGACCTGCTGCAAATACATATAGAGTCTTACATTTTCAACCGCATTGCTCACCTTTGCATAAATACCGGATGTATTCATATTGCTGCGGAACAGCTGGCCTAAAGCCAATATCATTTCAGAAACCTCTTCATTTCCTGCCATCAATGCCATCCAATTGATAGAATCAAGGGTGTTGTATAAAAAATGGGGGTTGATCTGCATCTGGAGTGCCTGCATCTGTGCCTGTCGTGATTCAGCGATCAGGCTCTGTTCTTTGATCTTCGCTTCATATACCTTATGGATCAGATTATCCAGCTGTTCTGCCATATCCTTAAACCGGGTAAATAACCGGTCTATTTCCAGGATACCGCTGTTTTCATTTCTTATATCAAAGCGGCCTTTTGCTACCAGCTCGCATTTTTTCTCCAGAAGGCGTACCGGACGGCTGATGGATTCTGCATTACGCAGGGAAACCAGAAGAAAAACGATCAGCAAAAGGACAGATATCACGGCACAGATCATAATGGACATGTAAAAATTCTTTAAGATCGACTGCTCCGGGATCATGCAGATAATATACCAGTTCATATTCTGTGATAATTTCCCATATGTAAATAATTCTTTTTGATCATCATTTATAATATACATATTATTCACAGGATTTTTCAAAAACCGCGTTTTAAAAGTCGTCCCGTTTTTTTTATCGTCCGTTCCCCCTATGATCTGGTAACATTCATTGACAACCATCATTTTCCTGTCTTCACTGACTTTATATTCCTGTTCAAAATTCAGTAATCCATCCAGGTTCACCGTAAAATAAACACAGCCTAATTCTTCACCCATACGTGAACCATCCATACTTGATATTGAACGGATCTTTTTTACCGCTGAAATGGTCATATGGTAGCCGTAATTATCCCTGGATTTATGGATCGTATCACTAAGCCACACAGTTTCTCCTTTTGAACGGTCCATTTTTTCAAACCAGCTATATTCTGTAGACTTTTTGGGTGTATTAAATTCATACAGGCTTCCGATCATACTTCCATCTTTTGCAAAAACAGCAATATTATCGATCATATATAAAGAACTGGAAGCGCGGGCAATACTGCTGTTTACAGCCATACGCATTCCATAAACATCTTTGCTTTCCTGTCCTTCTTCCGTATTACGCTCATTTAAAAGCTTCTGAAGCTCTGAATTATAAATAATATCCCTTATTGTTACCTCAATACCATTTACTCTCCCACTGATATCTTCATTTTTCTGCCGGACTGCTTCCTGATTGGCCTGTATGGCAAATTTCCGGGAAAGATTCCCCAGAAGAACATAGCTTACAATGCAGATCAAAAAAACGGAGATCACAATTGAGCAGTAAGATGTAAGGATAAAACGTGTTTTTAACGTCATTGCCCGTTTCATATCATACCTCGCTTTCCCCATTTAACCGAAGGATATAATCTCCCGGTGAAATCCCGAACCGTTTTTTAAAGGCATCTGTAAAATAACGGGAACTGGTATATCCTGTCTTATCAGCGATCTCATAAACTTTATATTTCCGTTCCATTAAAAATTCCCTGGCTTTTTCCATACGCACAGATACAAGATAGGATTTAAAGTTCTCTCCATATGTCTTTGTAAATGCCGTGGACAGATAACCATAACTTACATTCAGCTTATCAGCGATCTCCCGTAAAGACAGATCTTTTTTGCTGTAATTTTCATCAATATAATTTTTTGCCTTGCTGCTAATTAAAATAGAAAATGACTCTGAATTATCTTTCAGGCAAGACGCCAGCATCTGCATGTCCTCTTTTAACATCTTTGAAAATTTTTCCTGGTCTTGATCTGATAACTGATAAATCTTAAATAATGGCGGTGTATCCATATGAAAATACATGGCTGCTTTGCGCAGGGATTTATAGCAGTATTCCCTTATCTGCCTGCTGTCCATTTTTTCCATCTGCAAAAACCACTGATCTACAAATCCATCCAGTTCTTTATACCGTCCTTCTTCCAGGACCTGTATCATTTTAGTCTGCCACTCATCATCACAGCCTTTCTTTTCCGGGTCTGCACCTCTTCTTACCTCATACTCTGACTGAAGGTACTGTTCCCTGCGCTCCCTGCGCTGTTCCTGATCCAGCTCTTTGCAGATCTTCTGAAAAGTTTCTGTGATCTTTTTAGGATCCAGTGGCTTTAAAATATAATTTTCCACTTTCAGTTCAATGGCTTCCCTGGCATAATCAAACTCGCTGTACCCGCTGATCACCACTGCCTTTAACCCCGGCAATATCTTTCTTGCCTGATGGATCAGTTCCAGTCCTGTCATCTCCGGCATGCTGATGTCTGTTAAAAGGACATCAACTGGTGTCTTTTTGATCAGTTCCAGCGCTTCCATTGCATTTCCAACTGCCCCCGCCATTTCAAATCCCATTTCTTCCCAGTGAATGATCTTGCTTAACCCACGGCGTATCATGATCTCATCATCTACAATCAACACTTTATACATGTTCCTGCATCCCCTTTTATTCTCTCATATATTCTTAGCTTAATGACTATCGTTTTCGAAATAACTATACCAAGTATAACAGAAATAAACAAAAAAGGCATCCTCCTTATCATCATCTGAAGAAGCGCAAAAAAATCAATCGCAAAAATTTACGATTGATTTTTTGATCAGCTTAAACTGTTTTTTAATTGTTATTCTCACTCAAATCTGGCTTTTACCACCTGATGCTTCTCCACATTCACAATTCCATATGTATTCAGCCTTAGTATAGGGATCACAGGAAGACTGATAAATGCCAGTGTCATGAAAGCATCAATATCTTCTGAAATGCCCAGTTCCATAGAAATCTTTTTCATATGCTCCAGCTTTTCATCTACCACTTCTACCGGTTCATCTGCCATAAGTCCGCCAATAGGCAAAGGCAGGTCTGCTAATACTTTTCCATCAAGGGCAATAGCAAGCCCCCCTCCGTTTTCGATCACGCGGTTGCCTGCAAGGACTATGTCTTCGTCAGTGACTCCGGCGATGACAAGGTTGTGGGAATCGTGACCGATGCTGGTGGCTACGGCTCCTTTCTTTAAGCCATATTTTCCTAAAAAGCCCAGTCCCACATGACCGGTATTTTTGTGCCGTTCAATGGCAACCAGTTTTACGATGTCGCGGCTTATATCTACGCCGGAAGCAACACCCGGCAGTTCTTTCCACTCTTCGATCCGCTCTTTTGTGATCAGTTCATGGGCTACCATGTCAATGACCCGCTGATGGGTTCCTGTGGTTTCTTTTAACTGCAGTTCTTCCACTGAAACAGGACCCCTGTGGAAGGAATGAAATACACGTTCTTTAATCTCATCAGACCAGTCTGTGACTTTTTCTTTCTGGTGGAGCATTTTTCCGTTTTCTGCCACCAGTTTTCCGCCTTTGTATACCTGTTTTACATAAAAATCCTTCAGATTATCAAAAACAGCCAGATCTGCAAGATATCCCGGTGCTACTGCGCCCATATCTGAAAGTCCAAAATACATAGCGGTATTTAAAGTGCCCATGCGGATCGCCCGGATGGGATCAGCGCCCATGGAAACGGCTTCTCTTATAATGGCATCAATATGACCGATACGGATCAGATCTCCCGGATGCTTATCATCTGTGACCAGAAGGCACCGCTGATAATAAGGATCTTCAAACATTCCTATAAGTCCTTTTAGATTCTTTGCCGCTGTTCCCTGACGGATCATGATCCACTGGCCTCTGGAAAACTTCTCCCTTGCTTCTTCAAAATCAGAACACTCATGGTCAGAGCAGATCCCGGCAGTCACATAGGCATTTAACTCTTTCCCGGAAAGAGACGGGGCATGGCCATCAATGGCTTTCCTTAAGGAACGTGCCTGTATCAGTTTTTCCAGGCAGTCTTTATCCCCATGGGTCACGCCATAAGCATTCATTACCTCTGCCAGTCCCAGAACCTTTTCTTCCATATAAAATGGCTCCAGATCTGCTGCCAGAAGCTCTGCCCCGGATTCATCCAGATCTGTGGCAGGCACACAGGAAGGAAGCATAAAATATACATCCAGATCCAGCTTTTTTGCCGACTGCATCATAAACCGGATCCCTGCTTCTCCTGCCACATTTGTGATCTCATGGGGATCTGTGATCACCGCTGTAGTGCCATGTGGTACTACAGCCCGTTCAAATTCCCCGGGGGAAGTCATGGAGCTTTCTATATGGATATGTCCGTCTAAGAATCCCGGACATACATAGGCCCCATCTAAGTTTTTCTCCGTCACTCCATCATAATTTCCGATCCCCACAATGTATCCATCTTCAATGGCAATATCCCCTTCTTCAATGGACTGAGTAAATACATTGACAATACGGGCATTCTTAAGTACCAGTTCTGCTTTTTTACTTCCAGCGGCAGCTGCCACCTGATCTGTGAGAGATTTTAAATTTCTCATATATCCCCCTCCTCTCCTTTAGATGGATTCTCAGAGCTTTTTCGCAAAATCAGGTACAAAAACTCCAGGAGTCCATCATTTACATAACTCCTTCGCTATTTCTTTCAGAATTTCTTCAAATTTTCCTTCTCTGATATCCATTGAACAGGAGAACATAAGATTTACCGGATAATTAAAGTTTTCTACATTTGCCCCTGTCATATCCCTGTATTCATGTTCTTCTCCCAGATTAGGAACTTTTTCCTTTGCAGGACGGGCATCATCTACATAGCCGTACATTTTTTTGCCTAACTGAAAGGCCATTCCGCACTCGAAAGCAACATCATTGCTGCACTCATATCCCCGATAATCATTTAAGTCTGCAATAATGGCATCGCAGTTGCGAACATGCTGCTGCCAGCTGTCAAATTGGTTTGCAGCTGCTGTATAAGGGCAGTCTGTATTTATTTTTTCCACACCTTCCGCCCAGTCTGCCGGTGTAAAAGCCTGCAGGCCATAGGAAGCACATAACTCTTTTCTCTTATTATAGATCTTAGCTGCATCTTTATTATAGCGCTCCGGTCCGGCCAGATAAACAACCGGCCGGTCTGACTTATAGGTCTTTGCAGCAGTATAATCTACACTGTAGCCCCTCAGTCCCTTATACTTCTTCTCTTCCTCAATATCTGTCATCAGCGCTTTCAGGCAGTCACCATAGTCACCTTCTATGATCTTTGTAGAAGCAACGATACATGGACTAAATGGAAGATCTTTATAGGGAGCCTCTTTTCCGTGCTCATCGTAGACCTTTCCATCTTTCAGTGTATATTTCTGGTCTTTCCATACCAAAGGGCGTTTATCTCTGGTATAGCCATAACACCTGGCTCCTTTGGCATATGCCATTCCCAGCTCATAAATCGTTCCGCTGTCCGGTTCTGAACCCCGATAAGCTTCCAGATCAGCAATCACAACTGTCGTATCCAGCATGATTTTCTTTAAATCTGCAAAAATACTGTCTGCACGCTTTCTGAGATCCGGATTTTCCATATCCAGCGGATGATCATTAGGAAGTGTTACCCCAAATCCTTTCGCAAGGGACTCTGCACGCATAGCTGCCAGCATATCATAACCGCCGATGTAAAAACACTCCGGCCCTGCAATATAAATCTTTTCTTTCTGAAACATCGTCTTTCCTCCCTGATCTTATGCACGCAAAATGCGCCTTATGCCAGAACCAGTTCCATAAGCATGTTTAAAAATCTCTGATGATCTGCGGTTCTTGCAATCTTAACTTTTGGAAGATTTTCCCACACATGGTGATGACGGTAGTCTACCACTGTATTTCCCAGTGTAAGACCATCTTTCGTCTCAATTCCTACTCTTCCCTCAAAAGTTTCGATCAGTGATTCGTCAATGGCATATGCTACCGCCATACAGTCAATGACAGTACAGTATGCCTCAAAGCCTCTTCCATTGACAAATCGAATAGCCTGACGGAGGAATCCTGCTTCCATTTTATCACTTTTGTCCAAAGCCGCAATATCTTTTTCGGTTAAATTTACATCAAAATGAGTCGCAACATCCAGACCAATGGCTACCAGGTTCACACCTGAATTATATACAATGGATGCTGCCTCCGGATCTACATACACATTCCACTCACTTTGAGGTGTATCGCCAGTTGCATTTGCAAACGCATATTTATTTAAGCCAAACATACCGGAGATTGCATAGATCCCGGCGATCATCGGCTTGATCTCCGGCGCCTTCTTCATAGCCATGGCAATGTTGCTCATGGGGCCCGTAGACAAAATATAGATCTCACCAGGATTTTCCTTTACCACATCAATGATCATATCAATGGCATGTTTTTCACTTAATGGTGTCTTCGGCTCCGGCAGGAAATTTTCCGCCTGACCGTCTTTTCCATGGGTAAATGGATCCTTGGGAGTTTCCCTAAACATTGGCTCCGGCATTCCTTTTGCAACAGGAATATCTGTTCTTTTAAGCATTTCCAGCACTTTCAGTGCGTTTACCGCTGTCACATCTACCGGGTAATTTCCGTTGACAGTTGTGATTGCTTTCACATCCAGTTCCTTTGATTTTACTGCCATGACAATGGCCATGGAGTCATCCATTCCCGGATCACAGTCTAAAATTATCTTTTTCATATGTATTCCCTTTTATCCTTCCACTACTTTTACAAAGTAACTTCTGTTTCTCGGCCCATCAAATTCCTCAAAGAAAATGCCCTGGGAGCCGCCTAAAAGCAGCTTTCCTTCTGTAACGATAAAAGTCATAGTCACACCTAAAAGAGTGCATTTGATGTGACCGGCTGCGTCAGAAGGTGTATCAAACTGGTGCTTAAAGTCAATCCTTGTAGGAATCAGACGGTTCACTTCATCTCTCAGATCATCAAAGCCATCCGGATCCATACGGGAAGTAACTACGATCGCTGCCGTAGTATGCGGTGTGTATACCACGCAGGTTCCCTCTTTTACACCAGACTCTTCTACGATCTTCTTTACATCCGATGTGATCTCAAAAATATCATCTTTTTTAGTAAAAATATTTATCTTCTTTAACATGGTTTTCCCCTTTTTGCATTCTTATGTAGTTCTGGAATCTTTTTGTTTTACAGCACAACCATTTCACTTTCACGAATACATCTTGCACCGTCTGCGATCTTCCATACGCCTTTACAGCCTCTGCCGTCTTCTTCCCCGATCATATCCATGATATAACCACATAAGAGGCAGATCGGCGCAAACTGGGTCAGCGGCATATTAATAGCATATTTTGTCTTAGGAACCTTCACGTAATTAGTATCTACACCAAAATCCTCTTTCCCTCCGTCTGTGATCACCATCAGCGGGCGTGTCAGATCATGGGCAAATTTTACCAGTTCTTTATTGCGGCTCATAGCTGGATTGGTGGTGTTTGCCACGATGATCGTTCCGATTTTATCTACGTTTCTCATAAAGAAATTCATATGAAGCCACTCTTCAGAATTAATATGCATTGCATATTTTCCCAATGCCTCAAATACTTTTGCATGTCCAAACCAGGCAGCAGCATAATCAAAACCAGTTCCCACGAAATCATAGGCTTCCATATTTTTCCATTTTTCCGCAATGTCATAAACCTGTCTGCACATATCCGGAAGCAGTTCTCCCAGTGCCTTTCCCTGGGCTACCATGTCAAAGCGCATATCCATAGCCTCATCCATGGTATAGCAGCCTCTTACCTCACCAATACGGATCGCTACTAATAACAATGACATCACAGAAACCATATAGGAACGGGTTCCAGGAGCAGCTTCAAAAGGAGGAATATTTAAATCCATGATCTTGTCTACGCTCTGTCCCAGCAGGCTTTCTCTCTTTCCTGTAATGCCAAGTGCAAAAGCGCCATGTTTTCTCGCTGCCTGGATTGCCTCTGCCACGCGGACAACACTTCCCGAATTGCTGACTGCGATCACCAGTGGATTGCATGGAGCAAATCCTAACTGCTTTCTGGAATAAAGACGGCTTAACTCAATCGCCGGTACTACCTCACAAGGAAGATTGGTAAGCATTTCAAAGGCATGCTTGGTTGCCAGTGCTGCTGCATAGGAATCTCCGCATCCGGTAAGAACAATCCGCTGGATACCGAAGATCTCCGGTGTAGTAAGTGCTTTTCTTGCCTTTGGCTCCAGGTCATTGTATTGCTGTTCGATCAGTTCCGGCAAGCTTAAGACCTGACGGATCAGTGCGTTTTCAATCATTTGTATGTTCTCCTTTGTTCTCGTTTTTATCATTTATCGTTATAACCATTTATCTCATTCTGCCAGTGAAAGCAGATAATTTCCAACTTCTACGCTATACCTTAATGCAGCCGGGACCAGTGCATCCGGTATCTGTGAGGTATACCTGTGGATCTCATAAGTAAAATCCCCGCTGTATTCAATTTCTTTTAATAATTTCATAAACTCCGCCCAGTTTGTATAACCTGAAAACGGAAGTACATGGTCATAATTAATTCCCACATTATCGGAAATATGGGTTGCTTTCAGCCTTTTTCCGATCATTTTCAAAGCTGGTTCTTGTGCCTGCTTCATAATATCCGCATGTTCCACATCCCAGCAGATTCCTACATTGTCATAGTCCATATGCAGAGCATCTACCAGATCCACCAGTTCTTCTGCCGTTGTTGTATAACGCCTTTGGGGTGCAATATTCAGATCCCACAGATTTTCAATGGCGATCCCCACATTGTTTTTAGCTGCATAGTCGATCACCGGCTTAAAATACTCAATGTTCTTCTCCTTGGAAGAACGTACCAGATAAGGTGACTCAAAATCCGTTCCTGCATGGATTACCAGCCATTTTACTCCCAATATCTTTGCGCAATCGATGCTGCGAAGGACCATACGGTCCAAAAATTCCTTGTCTTTGGCATGTGGATCACAGAAATTATAGAAATTGGCATGTGCCTGACTAAATTCCATCTGAAACTGTTGTGCAATATCCCGGATGCCATATATCCAGGATTCCCATTCATCCGTAACAAAGGGAAGCTTAAAAGAAGTGCAGTCATAAAAGTTCATATCCATAACCCGGTATCCTGCTTCCCCGCAAAGCCGAACGGAGTCCTCGATCTTTGCCTTTGTGTGATCCGGTCTGTTGAAGTAAATGTTTGTTGATGTAGATAATCTCACAGTTTCTCTCCTGTCTTCTTCTTTTGAATATTACAGAGCCAGGAAATACATTTTCATGTATTTCCCGGTCTGTACCTGCTGTTTTACCGTACTTAACAGCCTTTCCTCTACTGGTTAGAACGGTTATATTCCTCAAACAGCTTATTGCACTCTTCGATCACATAGTTGGTTGCTTCTTCTGCATTCATGCTTCCTTCACATAAATAGGTAGATGCATCCTTAATAACAGAATCAATGCTTCCCTGCATCATCATAACAGGCTCCTGAACCATTGGGTTAGAAGACTCAAACTGCTCTAATGCTACCTTAACTGCCGGGCTTTCTTCTACAAATGCCTTATACTCATCCAGATCCTTGGTTCCTAAGTTGATTGGCAGATAGCCGGTTGCCTGGCTCCATGTAGACTGTGTCTGTGCAGAAGCAGCATATTTAATAAATTCCCATGCCGCATTCGCCTTTGTATCATCACCGTTGTTAAACATAGCTAAAGATGCTCCGCCGATGCATGCTCCGCCTTTATCATCCGGATTAACATTTGGCAGCTTTGCAACACCCCAGTTTAAACCATTATCTGCTGTCAATTTGGTAACAGAACCAATTCTTGCAGAAGACATTAATGTCATGGCATTTAAACCGGTTGCAAACTCTTCATTCTGATTGTCATAGGTATACTTAAATCCGCCTGTTTTTGCAATCTTTTCCCATGCTTTAAAAATATTTCCAATCTGCTCTTCACAGGTCAGCTTTGTGATCAGACCGGAACGTCCGCTTTCATTATCGCCAAAATAAGTTCCTTCTCCCTGATTGCCTACCAGATTGACCATTTCATAGCGGTCTAATACTGCATTAAATCCATAACGGGTCACCTGTCCATTTTCTGTTACAGTCAGCTTCTCGCAGGCATCTGCGATCTCATCCAGCGTTGCAGGCGGATTTTCAGGATCCAGTCCCACTTCTTTAAATGCATCCTTGTTATAATATAAAAGTAAAGTAGAACTGTTAAACGGCATGCACACCTGCTTTCCCTTATAACTATAAGTCTGGATCGCAGACGGATTGATTTCATCTTTGCTTAATTCCTGATCGCCTTTTCCGTACATATCATCTACTGCAACGGTTCCCTTATACTCTGCAACAACTGGTAAGGATGCAGAATACAGCAGGCATACATCCGGCATATTTGCAACGTCATCTGTCTGGATCAGTGTCTTTAATTTACCGGCTGTATCACTTCCCTGGAATACGCTGTTGGCTGTAATGCCTAATTCTTTGCCGGTTGTCTCATTAAAGTTCTTTACCATGGCTTCAAATGCTTCACCATTAGAACCTTCCATGGAATGCCATACATCAATGGTCACATCACCTGCCGCTGCCTGTGTTTTTTCTGCTGCTCCATTTGTTCCTGCTGCAGCTGTTGTTTCTGCGGTTTTTGTGCCGCCGCAGCCTGCTAAAAGTCCGCCTGCGATCGCTGCTGCCAATACTACGCTTACCTGTTTTTTCATAAGTTTTTCTCTCCTTTTTATTAATACTCCCGGAATCTTTTTGTATTTGATTTTTCGGGAAGATTTTTTGTCCGTTGCAGTTGAATTTTCTTGCTTATTTTTTATCCCTTTACTCCGCCTGCCATCATGCCGGATACAATCCGTTTCTGGAAGGTCAAAAATAAGATCAAGGACGGAAGCAGCACCATAATAGATGCCGCCATAATCGGCCCATATACAGTTCCCTCTGAAAAGTTCAGCATAGTGATACCGACCTGAACTGTACGCATTTCCGTTTTGTTGGTTACAAGCAGCGGCCACAGATACGTATTCCAGGTTCCAATAAAGGCTGTGATAAATACTGTCAGAACAGTAGAAATATTAGTTGGAAGCAGGATACGAAGGAAAAATGTAAAATTGGAACATCCGTCAATATGTGCTGCTTCTTTTAATGTAGTTGCAAACGTCTTAAAACTCTGTCTGAACTGGAAAATATTCATAGCTGAAACAAAAAACACGATCATCATACCAAGATAGGTATTAATAAGTCCCATACCAGATACGGTACGGTAGTTTGCTACCAGAACTACATCCGCCGGGATCATAATGGTTGCTAACATTGCCATAAAAATCAGATTCTTACACGGAAATTCCAGAAATGCAAATGCAAAGGCTGCCAGAGCAGATACGATCACACGGACTACACTGGAAGTAGCTGCCAGGATCAGGGAGTTCCACATAAAACGCATGATCGGCGCACTGTTTAAAGCAGTCCTGTAATTTTCTAACGTCCATTTTTTCGGAATCAGGTTTACTCCTCCGGCTAAAACCTGAGCCGGATCCATAAATGAGATCATCAATGCATAAAGGATCGGGAATGCGATCACAAGACCTACCATGATGTATAAGACCTGGATCAGCCGTTCCTTCCACGCCATTGCTCCATTATTAGCTGTCATAATTTACTCCCTTCTTTTCATAAATAAAGGTAATAATTGTTGCCACCATGGTGATCAGAAAAGCGATCACTGCTGATGCATACGCATTATTGTAGTTTGCATTTTCCGTTGTCTGCTTATACATATAGGAAATCATAGTCTCCGTGCTTCCCTGAGGACCGCCCTGAGTAAGGATCAATGTAAGGTTAGACATCATCAACATTTTCGCTAAGGAATTGCAAAGTAAAAAGAACAGTGTAGGTGAGATCAGCGGCATTACAATGGATACTGCCTGCTGCCATGCATTGGCTCCATCCAGCCTTGCAGATTCTGTTACTTCTTTTGACATACCCCGGATCGCTGCCAGGATAAAGAGAAAATTATATCCTAAGTTCATCCATACCTGAATAACGATCAGCACCCACATGGCTGTGTTCCGGTCGGAAAGCCATTTAATGTTCAGGCCTGTGATGCTGTTTACGATTCCCAGTGTAGGGCTGAACATCAGCTCAAAAATCATGGCTGCTACAGATGTAGACATTGCCATCGGCAGTGAAAATAAGGTTTCATAAACAGGTGAAGCCTTACGTTTCTTCGCCGCCATCATAGCCAGTATGAATGACAGGCCAACTGTAAACGGCACAGTAAAAACAGCAAATTTAATGGAATTAAAAATAGACTGTATAAACTTGGAATTGGAAAAAATATTGATATAATTTTCAAAACCGATGAATTCCCTTACTTCTCCCATTGAATTTAACAGAAAAAAAGATTCAATAATGGTTTTGAAAAATGGGTAGTACACAAAGATACCAAGCACGATAAATGCCGGTGCAAGATAAAGAACTGGTTCTATTTTGTGGAACAATGTGGTCTTTTTTCTTCTTTTTGCAGTTTTCACGTTTTTTCTCCTTCATCGTAAGCAATTAGCTTAAAACAAATTTTTCAAGTACTTCTCTGACTCCTTCTGCCCGTTCATGAACTGTCACATAATCTGCAATTTCTTTTAATTCCGACTGCGCATTGGCTACCGCCACACCCAGTCCTGCGCTTTTTATCACTTCCATATCATTGGTATGATCTCCAATAGCCATGACTTCTTCTGGTTTTATCTTTAAATATTCCAGCAGTGTTCTCATACCAGAAGCTTTGGAACATCCTTTTGCAACGATCTCCATGGAATATTGCTGATACTGAAAGAAGCTGAAATCCCCCTTCATATGTCTCATTTTCCCGGCGATCTCACCAATGATTCCTCTTCTTTCATCATCCACGATATACACCTTATGAACCTCCTGATCCCAGGTGTCTTCTGTATCCCCCAATGGCTCATCATAACCTGAATACTTATGTTCACGTGCCTTGATCCAGGCTGTGCTCTCCACTGGACGTTCCCGGTCATCATAGCTAAAAATCACCGTAAAATCCGGATATTCCTTCATATATTTGCGGAACAGCTCCTTAAATATACCTGCATATACTTTCTTCGCATAAATAAAAGTTCCTCTGTCATAAAGAATACTGCCGTTGTTGGCAATGTACGGGGTTGTAAGTTCTGCTTCTTCAGCAAATACCTGCGCCCGGTAAGGCATTCTTCCTGTTGCCAGTGTAAATTTCACTCCCGCCTGCTGTACTTTTCGGATCACTGCCCTGGTTTCTTCATCCAGATGCAGTTCCTTATGTACCAGGGTATCATCAATATCACACAATATAAGTTTGATCCCAGACATAATTCCTTCCCTTTCAAAATTTATCTTATTGTTAGGTTGTCTATATATTAATACCACTTGGGTGCAGTGTCAATGAACAAGAAAACATTTTAGATTCTCTTTACCGTGACTTTACAATAGTGTCAAGTTCATATGGGAATGTTTTGATACGCGGATCATTTTCATACTGTTCCAGAAGTACATCAAAATATGTCAGGTCTTTTTCCAGCACAATCTTCTCATAAAGGGATTCCAGCTGGGGATAGTCATTCCTGATCCACTCCATAACCCGTTTTTCCTGAACAGAGTTCTTCCCACACTGGAGAGAATCAATATAAACCGGTATTTCTTGATCCAGCTTCTCAAGAACTGGCTCCAGCTCCAATATGCCAGGACAGACCGGCGCCATTGTGGCCCATACTGTAAGCCCCATTTTCTTTAAGGCATTGGCGGCTTCGATTCCTCTATGTATTCCCTCTTTTTTCAGCCGTTCCGCTTCCGGTATCCTTGCAAGCTCTGTGACGATCACTACGGGAGCTTTCATTCTCTTCAGGATCTCTGCCTCTTCAACCAGAGCCGGTGATACCGCAGATGTGGTAATAAGCAGCGGAATCTGATACTTGTCGATCACTTTCAGACATTGCTCTGACAGACGGTACTTAGATTCCCATTCATTAAAGGGATCACAAATGCTTCCCAGATAGATCCATTCACCCTTTGGCCAGGTCTTTAAAGCTTCTTCCAACAGTGATGGAGTGTCCATCCGTATCTCCATCTTGTTTTCCCAACCGTCTCTGCTCAACCAGAAACAAAAAGGACACCCCATTGTACAGCCTCCGTAGGGATTAATAAATGCATGTCCATGAGGTGATAATTCATAGGGTTCTGTCCCTGAAACTTCTCTG
This sequence comes from uncultured Clostridium sp., assembly GCA_900543885.1. Classification (GTDB taxonomy): domain Bacteria; phylum Bacillota; class Clostridia; order Lachnospirales; family Lachnospiraceae; genus Enterocloster. Next base: position 8,934 of record UQTA01000018.1, on the reverse strand, counting down.
ACCTTCATTCTGCTACCATTCCTTTCTTCATATATGCTTTCGCTTTCGGAACTATTTGTACATGGGGTGCTCTTTTGAAATTTTATGCAGTGTGTTTTTGTCTCGTATCTTGTAATGTTGTCTATATAATAATACATGTTAACGATGCTGTCAATAGATGTTTTGTTATTTTAAGTTATTTTGTCTTTGTAAACCTGACTTTTTTTGTATATATGGCACAATTATTTTGTCCTCCGGATCTGATACAGGCATTCATTTATTGAAATTTGTATTATTATCATATATAATAATACTAAGGTCAAACATAAACAGCCATTTTTTGTAGAAAAATGAGCGGATTATAAATGTTTTTAGGATTGTATAAACACACAGTGCGAAACAATCCGGTATCATTGCCAAAGAAACGGGGGACAACATTCGTGACTTCAACTATCACTTCTTCAAGCAGCCGGAAAGACCTGCTGGACCGAACATCTCCGCTGCCTGCTTATCAGCAGATCTCAAATGATATTATTTTGCGGATCTCTCAGAAAGAATGGAACATTGAGGACAAACTGCCTACAGAGGCAGAACTGGCCGCAGAATATGGTGTCAGTCGTGTCACTTTGCGCCAGGCCATGGCACAGCTGGAACGTGACGGTATTATCTGTAAATTTCAGGGAAAAGGAGCTTTTGTAAAAAATAACCCCAGACAGCTGATACAGGAGCTGGCTTTCCCTACTTTAGATTCCAATGCAAAAGCCTCTGTAGATTCCAAAATCCTTACCATAGAGAAGGTATATGCCGCTAACTCCGTGATTTGCGAACAGCTGCAGGTAACACCTTCCACCCCACTGCTTTATGTTGAACGCCTTTATTCCCACGACGGACGCCCAAGCGGTATCAACCATGTCTGGTTCAGAGAAAGTGATGTACCTGGACTTACAGAGTCTTCTCTTCTGTATAACAGTATTTCCCGGACTTTAAAATATACCTATCACTACGATATCGTGAAAATTGAAAATTATATTGAAGCAGTACGGTTGGATGCCATTTCTGCTTCTTTACTGAACACAGTATATGATGCCACAGGTCTTAAGATCGACTCCCAGTATCTGTTGGCAGATGGAAAAGCCATTGAATATTCCAGCACTACCTGGCTTGGTGACTTTACACGCTTTCATTTTAATGTAACCAAATAAACACTTGTAAAACCTGCTGTAAGCGCCATAAAACCTAACAGCAGGTTTTTCTGTGTAAAATGATCCGGCAGAAGTTCCGGCAATGACGCCAGCATAAAGCCCAGGATCATTAAAAACGTAGTTTCTTTATGTTTTTTGATCAGCTGTTCTAAAATGCGGGCTGTAAAATAGGTTCCCAGGATTCCCCCAAAGGTTATGGGAAGGAGCGCAAAAATATCCAGACTGCTGATCGCCTTTAATGTACTTTCGTAAATTCCCAGCATATATAACATCTGGGATGCACTGATACCTGGAAGAACTAGGGCTATCGCTATAATAAAGCCGCCTGCAAGCTGAAAGAACAGATTTAAAGGGGTATTTTCCACTCCAGGAGCAAATATCCCCTGAGGGATCAATGCAATAAGAAGAGCAGTAAGGATCCCTGTCAGGATAGAGATAACTTCTTTTCCTCGGATACGGCTCACGCCTGCGCTTTTTAAGATCACCGGAATACCGCCGGCTACTGCTCCCAGAAAGAAAAAGCGCAGAATCCCTTCTGCTCTTGTAGTTAAAAGCCAGCTGATCCCTCTGGAAAGCAAAAAAGCCCCGCTTCCTGCTCCGGCTGCAAACCAGAGCAGAAATGTGAGACTTTCTTTTGGATATTTTGTTATTTCACTGACATGTTTTAAAAGCCGGTCATAGATTCCTAAAACCATTGCCATTGAACCACCGCTGACTCCGGGTACAGTCATAGTAGAACCGATCACAAAGCCTTTTAGCAGTGTTATGCTTTTTTCACTCATTGGTTTTCCAGAAATTTTTCTAAGAGACCTATCTGCATTTTTTTGTTTTTTTCCATATTTTTCCATTTTAATAGAGCCTTCCATCAAATCGGATGTTCAGACTGTCTTTAATGGAAGGATATGGAATATAATAAGATTTTATAACCGGAACAGTGTATTTCTCTTATTCTCTTAGACTTTTTTCTCCTACAGAATTTTGATCAATCCAGGCATGCTTCCAAAGCAACGGTCATCATATCTGTAAAGGATGTCTGGCGTTCTGCTGCTGTGGCATGTTCATTCTTTGGCATGGAATCAGAAATAGTCAGCAGGCATGCAGCCTTTTTGTGAAGCACATTTGCATTGTGGAGTAAAGCAAAGCTTTCCATTTCTACACAGGCACAGCCATGTTTTGCGCTGATCTCTTTATAGCCGTCTACATTTGGCTCTGTATAAAATACGTCACTGGAATGTACTTTTACAGGCTTTACCGTAATGTTGCTGCGCTTTGCTGCCTCTAAAATATGAGCATACAGTTCTGGATCTGGAGTGATCGTATCTTTATCGTAACCGCTCTGAGTATGTGCAAAAGTGGACTCACTCCATGCGCTCTCTTCTAACACCACATCACCTAAATTCAGTTCTGGTACATAAGCACCGGCAGAACCAATACGGATGATCTGGTCTACGTCATATACAGAAAACAGCTCATAAGAATAGATACCGATAGAAGGCATTCCCATTCCGCTTGCCATTACAGTTACTTTTTCCCCTTTATAAGTACCTGTATAAGCATATGCCCCGCGGACTTCATTTACCAGCTTCGCATCTGTAAGAAAATGCTCTGCAATGAATTTTGCGCGAAGTGGATCCCCTGGCATCAATATCTTTTTTGCGATTTCACCTTTTTCCGCCTGATTGTGTGGTGTTGCCATAAAAAATTTCCTCCTTGTCATCTTATTATTATTACTATAGAATGATACTATACTAAAAAAAAGGACATGTGGCAGTTTTGTTAAAAATCAACGAATTAAATTATCCATTTACTTTAAAACAAAAAAACTTTTTAGAAGATTTTTTCAAATTTTCTCCTTCTTATATCCAGCCAGTGCTGATGCTCCGCTCTTATAAAAAAGGAAGCCGCCTGGTGGCTGCCGGTGACAGCAGCGCCCATGTATACATTCTTTTAAAAGGACGGCTGGAAGCAGTAGAGGAACATGTGTCAGATGCGCCATATCATTTTACAGAGATCAAAGCTTTAGACATTGTGGGGGATTACGAATTTTTTACTGGGAAACTGATGCGTCTGGTAACTGTAACAACGTTGGAAGATTCTCTTTGCCTGGTGATCCCGGCTGCTGAATATATGACCTGGCTGCGAAGTGACTCCCACGCCCTTTTCCTGCGAAGCCGTATGATCATATCTCAGCTGGTGGCTCAGGCTCAGTTCCAACGCCAGAATCTTTTTTCCGACAATCATACCCGCATGCTTTATTTTCTGAAAGAACAGATCACCCAGGCTGTTAATGACAATACAAACACCGGCTCTGTCTATCCCATCCGCATCTCCTTCACTCGTCCGGAGATCGCAGCCCATCTGGGATGTTCTGTACGTACTGTGAATCGGACCGTACAGGAACTGGAAGCCGAAAACAGGATCAGTCTGCGCAAAGGAAAGATTTATATAAACGAACAGCAAGCTAAACAATTATTATAATAATACAGTTCAGCCTTGGGAAGATTTAGAGTCAAAAGTACGTTGAAAACTTGTTTTCATAAGTGCTTTTGGCGCTAAATCTTCATAAGGCTGAACTGTAACTACTAAACGAAAGGGCTGCTGCAAAATATAACGTATATTTTGCAGCAGCACCTTTGTATTAATTACTATCTTTTATCTTTTGTTATAGACCCGATAAACGTTTCTTATCTTCTGCAATTTCCCAAAGCAGATCCAACAACCGGTCTTACATTTCCATTCTGGCAGCCATTTGGAAGGCATGCGCCAAGACCATTTAACAGACAGTTTAAGTCCTGTCCTCCATTTGCCTCGCACTCTGCCTGAATGCATCTTGCCTGATCATATGTACAAATATTTACGCTGCATGCCTGATTTGCGCCTGGTACGCATGCAGAACCGATCATTGCTGCAAGTGCCATTGTGGATACTGATAACATAGTTTTGTCCTCACTTTCATTTTGTTACATTTTTGTTGCATTTCTGTTACAAAACTATATTATCACATATTTCTGGGAAATTACCTGGCAATTACTGGAAAAGAGTTGGGAAGACCGTTTCTGCATAGTGTACGGATGCCATGGCATCTTTACAGTACGCATCTGCCCCAATGGTGTCTGCATATTCCTGAGTCAGCACAGCACCGCCAACCATGACTTTTACCCACGGGGCATTTTCCCGCAGCTGCTTAATGGTTTCTTCCATACTTGGAACAGTGGTAGTCATCAGAGCGCTTAAGCCAACTAATGGAACATGGCGGCTTACAGCTTCTTCTACTACTGTCTCCGGAGGAATATCTTTTCCAAGGTCAATAACATCGTAACTGTAGTTCTCCAAAAGAACTTTCACAATATTCTTTCCAATATCATGGATATCCCCTTTTACAGTTGCCAGAATGATCGTTCCTTTTTTCTCCTGTGCTTCTCCGCTGCCAGCCATGGCATTTTTGATCACTTCAAAGGCTGCTTTGGCAGCTTCTGCGCTCATTAAAAGCTGCGGAAGGAAAACTGTGCCTTTTTCAAAGCCTTTTCCAACATGATCTAATGCCGGGATGATCTCCTCGTTGATCACATCCAGTGCTTCCTTTTCTTTTAAAAGAGCAGTTACACTTTCTACTGCTACTTCTTTTAAGCCACGTTCAATGGCATTTCCCAGACTTCCGGTACTTCCAGCACCTGCAGAGCCATTTCCGGCTGTTCCTGAACCATTGCTGCCGCTTCCGCCTTTTCCAATGGTCTGTCCAAGACCGGCTGTCTGACCACTGTAAATACTGATATACTGGCTGCACTGTGGATCCAGGTTCATCAGTGCATTAAAGCTGTAATATGCCCGCATCATAGCCTCAGAATTAGGATTGATGATGGCAGCGCTTAAACCACTTTCCATAGCCATGGTAAAGAACGCACCATTGATGATCTCTCTCTGAGGAAGTCCAAAAGAAATATTGGATACGCCTAAAACAGACTTTCCGCCCAGTTCATCGCGGATCTTTCTAAGGGTTTCCAAAGTCACGATAGCTCCCTGACTGTCGGAGCTTACCGTCATGCACAGACCATCTAAAATAATATCTTCCGGTCCGATCCCGTAAGTAGCAGCTGTCTCAATGATCTTCTTTCCAACTGCGATCCTTCCCTCTGCAGTTTCAGGAATGCCGTCTTCATCCAGGCAAAGTCCAACAACCACGCCGCCGTATTTTGCTACCAGCGGGAAGATCTGCTCCATCACTTCCTTTTTACCGTTGACAGAGTTGATCAAAGGTTTTCCGTTGTATACACGAAGCCCCCGTTCCATGGCTTCTGCACTGGAGGTATCTAACTGCAGCGGCAGGTCGATCACTGCCTGCAACTCTTTTACTACATCTTCCATCATAGATGGCTCATCGATCTCTGGAAGACCTACGTTCACATCCAGCACATCTGCACCATTATCCTGCTGAGTCACACCTTCTCTGAGAATGTATTCCAGGTTGTGGTCACGCAATGCCTGCTTAAATTTCGATTTTCCTGTAGGATTAATGCGCTCGCCAATGATAATGGTTTTCTTATCAAATACAACTGCCTGAGAATAGGATGAGATCACGGTACGGTGCTTCTTTTCCGGCATCAAAACAGGAATATCCTTTGTCAGTTCTACCATGGCATGGATATGATCTGGTGTGGTGCCGCAGCAGCCGCCAGTGATCACAGCGCCCATTTTTACAATTTCTTCCATAACAGCTGCAAAATCTTTCGGGTCTACATCATACACTGTTTTCCCGTTTTCACTTCTTGGAAGACCAGCGTTAGGGTTAACTAAAACAGGTGTAGAAGAAACCTCCAGGATATCCTTTACGATTCCTTTCATCTGTTCCGGTCCCAGACCACAGTTGACACCCAGTACATCTACTCCCAGGCCTTCTAACAGTGCTACTGTAGACTCTACATTTCCGCCAGTAAGCAGTTTTCCCTTTTCATCATAAATAACCGTAGCAAAAATTGGCAGTCTTTCTCCTGTTTCTGGCTTAAATCCTGCCTCTTTTGCTGCCAGGACAGCAGCCTTTAGCTCATAACTGTCACTCATGGTCTCGATCAGCACCAGGTCTGCTCCTGCTGCCGCACCAATGGAAACAACTTCTTTATATAAAGATACGGCTGTTTCAAAAGGAAGATCGCCAAGGGGTTTTAGAAGCTTTCCTGTTGGGCCCAGATCCAGTGCCACATAGCCTCTTCCTGCTTCCTCCACTGCCTTTTTTGCATTGGCAACGGCTGCCTCCACGATTGCCTTTAACTCTCCGTCTCCGTCATATTTTAAACGATTGGCGCCAAAGGTATTGGTAGTCATAATATCCGCGCCTGCTGCCAGGTATTTTCTGTGCACGTCTGTAATGACTTCCGGATGGGAAAGATTCCAGCGCTCTGGTAATTCACCTGCAGCAAGTCCTGCTGCCTGAAGCAGACTTCCCATGCCGCCGTCACAATACAGGCGGCGCACTTTTATTTCATCTAAAATGCTCATACTAAAACCTCATCTGATCTATTTATTCGATCTATTTATCTGCCACATTACCTGATCCTTTTTTGCCTATAACAGGTATATGTCCACTACCTTCTGTACAGGCAGTCTGTCTTTCCACAGGCTTCGCAGCCTTTCACATCACATCTATGGGGCTTTTTGCTCACTCCGATCACTGCTGTCACAGATTTAGAAGGCATCATCAGAAAACTGTCCGTCAATTTGATCCCCAGATGCTTTCCTGCATCCAGTGCATCTAAAACAGCGCTCTGACAGCTTAAGGAAAAATCCCCATATCCAGGACTGAATCTTGGACGCAGATACAACCCTTTTTCTTCGTACTCTCTCTTAAGTTCTTCGCACACCTGATCACAATACTCCTCGACCATGGCCGCAGAAGCCGCCTGCAGGATCACTGCCCGGCTCATTTCCAGCCGGTTGTACTTCTGGATCAGATAGTCTGCTCCCACTCCAAGAGTGGCCGCAAAGATCAGTACCTTTTCACAGTCTTTCAGATTAACAGAAAGATTTTTGCTCTTCGTCTGGAAAACTTCTGTATCAATGATACCGTTTTCTCCTAAAGAAAGAGGAAATTCCCTCACCCGGTATTTTGGCGAAACATTCTTCCACAAAAGTGACAGACATTCTTCCACTATCCTGCTTACATTCTCATCTGCTTCCTGATTTTTGTATCCCAGATAGCGAAGAACTTCTCTTCTGTTAATATCTGCCAGTTCCATTTTCCTATATGTCCTCCTATGCCAAAGTATACTCCCATTTTTTCCGCTTAAACTTCTGAGAGTATATCAAATCTTACGATCATTGATCTTCCAGCGCAGGACCTCTGTCTGCTATTTCAGAAGCTCTGAAATATTGCTCTGGATCTGTGCTGCCACATCCGGCTTGTTCATGGTATACACATGGATTCCCTTAATGCCATTTGCCAGAAGGTCAATGATCTGATCTGTAGCATATGCAATACCAGCCTGCTTCATAGCTGCCGGGTTGTCTCCATATTTATCGACTAAAGACAGAAAACGTGCCGGCATATAGCTTCCGGACATCTGGGCAATACGCTTTAACTGACTGCCGCTGGTAACAGGCATAATGCCTGCGATCACAGGAATGGTAATGCCTTTCTCACGGATACGGTATAAATAGCTGTAAAAAAGACTGTTGTCAAAGAACATCTGGGTGGTAGCAAAATCACAGCCTGCATCCACTTTCTGCTTTAAATAATCCATATCTACAGACTTGTTGGCAGACTCTGGATGTCCTTCCGGATAGCAGGCCGCACCGATGCAAAAATCACCTGCTTCTTTAATCTCATGGATCAGCTCAGAAGCATAATGATATACATCTGGTGTCTTTCCATCCTGTGGGATATCTCCCCTTAATGCCAGCACATTTTCAATTTTACGTGCCTTTAATTCTTCCAATACATGATGCACTTTTTCTCTGGTAGAAGAAACACAGGTAAGATGTGCCAATGGTATTACACCATATTCTTCTTTAATGGTAGATGCGATCTTTACTGTATAATCACTGGTTCCGCCCCCCGCACCATAGGTAACGCTCATGAAATCCGGCTTTAATTCAGCAATCTTGGAAGCTGCCTTTTCTACAGATTCGTAAGCATCTGCTGTCTTTGGAGGGAATACCTCAAATGAAAGGGTTGGTCTTCCCTCTGCCAGTATATCTTTTATCTTCATCAATATAATTCCTTCCTTTGTATTTGCTTATTACATAATGTATCTTCAAATGTATTCTGGGGATACGTTTTTAAAACATATTTCCAGAGCACATTTGAAGAAATACGTTAAAAAATCCTCTTCAAAAACAGGGGCGCTGCAAAATACAAGCTTCTGCAGCACCCCCGTAAATCGCAGTGTTCATACTGTCCATGCTCTTACATAAACCAGCTTTACTGCTCTAATGTCACCTTTTTCAGATGCCAGATATCTCTTACATACTCCTCAATAGTACGGTCTGATGTAAACTTGCCGCTGTGGGAAACATTGATAAGAGCTGCCTTTGCCCACCACTGTCTGTCTCTGTAAGCCTTGTCGATCTTTTCATGAGCCTCTGCATAAGATCGGAAGTCTTTCAGGATAAAGTAAGTATCCGGACGGCTGCCTCCAAAGTTATTTAACAGAGAATCATAGATTTCCTTAAACATCTGCGGATCCTTTGGTGAATAGTATCCATTGGTCAGCTGCATCAGGACTCTGCGGATCTGCGGATCATTGTTGAAGATATCCATTGG
>UQTA01000017.1 GCA_900543885.1 uncultured Clostridium sp. | reverse complement strand
TTATTTCCGCAAAAAAACCGTAGTTAGTGGAATATCAACATACTGGCTCCTAAAGGAAAAAATATCCGATGATATCGTGAATGAACTATTAGAAGTTCTTCATACAAATAAAATCCATGTACTATTTCGAAAGCCAAGAGTAAAACTCTTGGCTTTTATCTCTCCAATTTATGCCAATTATGCCAACAGTTCCATTACTTCTTCGGCCAATTCGGATAACGTTTATAAAAATCTTGTGTTGCCTTCTGATCTGTGAAAAATCCTGCATTTAAGAGTTGTCTCATTTCTTCGTCCGACGTATGTAAATGGTACTTAAAATAGTTATACTTTTCCCAATCTCTAATCCCGATTGACCTATTATTTTTGCTATTATTATAGATCAGATATACAATTGAACATATTATAAGAAAAAAATTAACATTCCAAACCTCCTATTCAGTACCACTAAACAGTGCTTTCGCTAATTACTTATGATTATGTTTATTTTTTTCTTGCCACAGAAGCTCATACTCTTTCATCTTTCGTTTTGTTTCCTCATTCTGCTTTTTGTTTTTAAAATACCACGGCAAAACAATCGTGAAAAAACCACCTACTAACCATCCAAAATCATCTGCCCGCATACCCAATCCCCCTTTTAACAAAATATTCTATACAAATTGTACCAAGTCGCTAGCGCGACGGCTAGCCATAAGTACAATAAAGTCACTACTTTTTTATAAAAAAAATAGCAGTTTTTAAATATATGTAGTATTGTTGAATTACCCCTAACGCAACCATACACATATACAAAAACTGCTATGATTACTTTAACACGGATTTTCAAACTCAACAACTACATTTAAAAAAAAACCTGTCGTCCGCCCCCCTGGGAAATAATATTTTTTTTCTTTCACATTTATTTACTGGAGGTTTATTATGGACGATCTGCGTCAGTTTATCTACTGGATAAAAGAAGAAAGACAGCTCTCTGACCGCACGATCAATGCCTGCATTTCCCAGCTTCGCTTTTTCACCTTATACGTTCTCCATAAACCATGGGATCCCTCACAACTTCCTATTAACAGCGAAAGATCACATCCTTTTGTACCAGAGAAAAAGAATACTTCTCCCATACAGATATCGGCTGTCAGTCCGCGTCTTGGTACAATTCTGAAGAATCACATTCAGAGCAACTCTGTTATATTTCAGAGCTGCTCTTTTTGTTTGCTCTGAATATGATACTTCACTAATGAATTTTACCATAGCTTGATTGTTTTAGAAAGCGGGGATAGACGTTTTGCAAAAATATCGGGACAGGAGGGGACTTTACTGTATTGTCTGAAAGAGAATCTTTGCACAAAGTTAAGGGAAAAGACAGGTTTGACGGGAAGAAATCTGATATACTGAAAATACAAGGAAGACAGAGTGGTAAAAAATCAGATTACTTTTTGAAAGGGAAAAAGATTCCGGGAGAATATTAGACATGGAAGGAGGAAAATTATGAGGAAGTATTGGCGTGGTATTGCAATTGCCGGAGTAGTGGCAGTTATTTCAGGGTGTGGAGCCTCAAACAGTTCTAAAAACAGTATCAATAACGGGTATATCATGGAGACAGCAGCTGCTGCCATGGATGAGGAGAAAGGGGAGATGTCCGGGGAAGGGGCATCAGCTTTTGTGGATACAGCAGCGGGCGCAGCCTCAGGAACAGAGAATATGGCAACAGTAGAAACAGGCCGAAAGCTGATCAGAACTGCCAGTATGGACGTGGAGACTGAGCAGTTTGAAAAGTTGATGACAGCTTTGAAAACGCAGATCAGGCAGATTGGCGGATATATTGAAAATGAAAATGTTTCTGGCAATCAATTAGACTGGCAGGGCAATCCTATGATGCGCTGGGCTGATCTGACCGTACGTGTACCCAAGGAACGGTTGGATGAATTCTTAAATGGTGTGGAGTCAGCAGGAAACGTAGTTAGAAGGTCAGAAAGCACTAAGGATGTGACACTGCAGTACAGTGACATTGAGAGCCGTAAAAAGACATTAAAGATTGAACAGGACCGTTTGTGGGCACTGCTTGAAAAGGCAGATTCCATGGATAGCATCATTGCATTAGAAGAGAGGCTGTCAGATATCCGTTATGAACTGGAATCTTACGAATCCCAGCTGCGTCTCTATGACAACCAGATCGAGTACAGTCAGGTGACGTTAAATATTAACGAAGTGAAGCGGTATACCGAGGCTGTTCCGGAATCTGCTGGAGAGCAGATTTTAAAGGGATTGTCAGATAATGGAAGGCGGCTGGCAGAAGGAGTGAAAAACTTTGGGATTTGTGTGATCATTACCAGTCCGTTCTGGATAACAGCAGCAGTGATCGGTGCAGTGATCGGGTGCCTGGTGTGGAAGATCCGGAAAACTTTCAGGAAACGGAAATCTGGAAAAATAAGAATCGGCAGAAAGGCAGATACAGAGGTATCCCAGGTTAAGCCGCAGGAGCATGATCAAAATTCAGGTGTAGAAACAAAAGATCCGGCACCAGATCAGCGGAAACAGTAATCTGACTATACTTTCATCGCAGGTAGTTATTTGACAAATGCTTATCAATAAGGTATGATAATAGAAAAATATCAGTGAATTAAAATACCACAGATGGCGATGTCACCATTAGGCGGCATCGCCGTTTAGTGTGTAAAAAGCATATATTGAAATGAGAATATGATCGTCCTTTCTTGTTCTGGTGGGATTGATCTATTTTTATGTATAATCGCAGATATGTACTCTCGGAGTCTTTCCTGCACTTGCCTTTGCGGCCGATTTTCCGCCAGTTGCACCCGAATTTCATTAATGTACGCACCGCGTACGCCTCAGAAATTTGGGTACAACTGACAAAAAATCTTCTCGCAAAATCAAGTACAAAAAGATTCCGAGAGTACATAGATAGGAAAGGGAGATCATGAAAAATAAAAAAATATTATCATGCATTTTATCTGCAAGTTTGCTTGTATCTATGCCTGTTAATTCTGTATTTGCTATAGATTTGACAGGTGGGGGGGGGCAATGGTCAAGGGATAACATCTACGCAAGAAAATCAAAATCCTGATCAGGAAGATGAAGATCAGAAGACGGATCCAGATGACTATGGAAAAGATGATACAGATCCTGGAAATTCAGATTTAGAAGGTGATCCTTCCGGGAATCCAAGTAAAGACGAAGGCATGGATGATTCCAAAGATGATCCAAAAGATGATTCCAAAGATGATTCAAAAGACGACCCGGATGTTCCCAAAGATGATCCAAAAGATGATTCCAAAGATGATTCCAAAGATGATTCCAAAGATGACCCGGATGTTCCAAAGGATGATCAGAAAGATCCCGATAACAGTGATGCCGGTGGAAATGACCAGGAGGATCAGAAGCCGGAGCAGGATGAAACTCCGGATGAAAATACGGACTCTGCAGATCTACCGGATAACCCGGAAAAGGATGATAACGGAAATTCAGGCAACAAAGATTCTCTAAGCGATAAGAACATTTCTCCCGATCCAGAGGAAAATCGAAAGAATAAAGAAGTTTCACTTCTGACTGCAGATTATGAAGATGTTGAAATTGAGATCGATGGTATTACTTACACATTTGATCTTGATCCAGATGATCATACTGCCACATTAACAGATATAAGTAACCCGGCCGAAGCTTCTGAAATAGAAATTCCAGAACAGGTTATTTATGATGAGGATGAGGCAGAAGATAATGAGTATACAGTTACAATATTAAGATGGGGACCTTTTGCAGGTTCAAGACAAAATGTCAGTGCATTGATGATCCCTGATACTGTTGAAAAATGTGATGTATACTTTTCACGCTTTTCTAATTTAACAGAAATCACCATTCCAGGTTCCGTCAAGAAATTTGGTGGTAGTTTTCAAAATATGAACAAGCTTGAAACTATCACCTTTGAAGAAGGTGTACAGGAAATTTCCGGTAACTCTATGGTCTCAAATTGCTCTTCTCTGGAGACCATTGATCTTCCGGAAAGTTTAAAATATATAACCGGACCAGCTGCATTTGCTTCAGCAGAGAAACTGAAAAATATTTCTCTTCCGGATGGTGTAGAGATTAAAAAGGCATCAGGATTATTTAGTGATGATATTTCTTTAACATCCATAACACTTCCTGATTCAGTAATATCCATTCCGCAATCGGCATTTTCCGGATGTAGTGCGCTGGAAGAGGTGACAGCAAAAGGAAGAATTACGGAAATTGGACAGCAGGCCTTTTATGAAGATACTGCCCTGGCAAAGATCCCGGATCTTTCTTCTGTTTCGTCTATGGGAAGTATGGCATTTTATAAATGCATCAGTCTGAATACGGAGGTGGATCTTTCCAGCCTGCAAAATGTTCCATATCAGGCATTTGCTTATAGCTCTATCCCGTCTGTCATCTTATGTGATAGTCTGGGAACGATTGGAGCCTGGGCATTTTTAGGTACGGATTTGTCTTCTGTTACATTGCCGGAAACATTAAAATCAATTGGAAGTTATGCTTTCTGGTGTGTATATCCTTTAAGTGGGACTGTAAAGATCCCGGATAGTGTAACTTCAATTGCCGATCATGCGTTTGAGTATACATCCATTGAACACCTGATCCTGGGAAGCGGACTGGAGAGTATTAAAAGTGATGCTTTTTCTAATATTGACACGTTGGAGACAGTTACGATCCGGAACAGTTCAGATGCAGTTGATATTTCAAAAGCTGGATTTTCAGGAAATGCAATTATAACATACACGGAAAAATCTATTTTTGATTCTGTTGGATCTGCAATTTCCGATGAAGCCGGGGCACCAACATTACAGGAAGCTGTGAATGAGGCAGCTGCATCTGGTGGAATTGTGGAAGTTAAGAAAGATATTAAGCTGGACAATTGTGTTATTATTCCTGCAGGAAAGCCGATCGTAATTTCTTCTACAGATCCATATACAATACTTGGGGTTAAAGATAGTATACAGCCAGAGTGTTTATTCGAAGTGGAAGAGGGAGCAGACGTTACCTTTGATGGAAATCTGACTCTATATGGCAAGTATAATAAGAAATGTGCAATTAAAAACCATGGAAAATTAACAGTCACCGGAGATACGACCATTTCCGGAACACAGATCACTACGGATCTTACTGGTGTGCTGGAAAACAGCGGAGCCAATGCAAAACTGATCCTTTCCGGTGGAAAGATAGAAAATAATAAGATTTTAAATTATGCTGCCGTAAGTGGAACGGTTCTGGTCAAAGAGGGAGCTTCCTTTGAAATGACAGGCGGCAGTATCCAGAATAATAATGCTCTGGATGCGGATTCTTTGCATTCTTCAAGCGGAGTAGTTATGTATGGGGAAAGCAGTGGGATCATGACTGGTGGAGCGATACAGAATAACACCGGACACAGAGGGGCAGCTGTCAATATTTATAGTGATGACAGGGATAAACGGGCAATATTTACATTGGCAGATGACGGACTGATCACCCGGAATACAGGAATCTCTGCAAACGGGAATGAAGCTGGTGGAGCTGTATTTGTTGAGGATAATGCGGAATTTCATATGACAGGCGGAACCGTATCCGCTAATAAAGCATCTAAGGGTGGAGGTATTTGTATTGTAGACTCTGCACTTCAGAGAGGCATAGCAGAATATGGAACAGAGTTCCTTATGGATGGAGGTGTTATTTCCGGAAACAGAGCAGGGACAGGCGGAGGAATTTACAGCTTTTCTAATGGGAGCATTCTGCGCAGTGGAAAGATTATAAATAATACAGCAACATATTCTGGAGGCGGACTGTATTCAGAGGGAAAAAGCAATGATGGTTACAGTACTGCCCATTTATATAATGCCGTAGTCACTGAAAATACAGCTGAGCAGGGAGGCGGTCTCTGGTTTTGTGCAACTGGTATGGCTGAACTTTATATCAAAGACGGTATTGGAATCTTTGACAATAAAGCAGTGAATGCAGATGGAAAAGCAGCAGGAGATGATCTTGTATTTAGCATTTATGGAGAACACAGTGCATATACAGCAACCTTAGCTGAACGTATGCTTGGCGGCGGGGCTGTGAAATGGTATCGGGATGGAACGGTATATAATCCGACACCGACCGGTTATACGCAGATCAGTCCCGGATCACAGCGATATGAAGAAGGATCAGGCGCAGTGCCATTATCAGCAGATGAACTGACCGGTATTGATACGAATGTTTCACTAAAAGCTATTGTAACTGCATCAGCAGAAGATCTGGCTGAAAAAGAAGGAGAATTGCTGATACAGGGCAATCATGCGAGATTTGGGGGCGGAATCGGTTCAAATGGCGGCATTGAAGTAGGGGAAGATGATACTATAGATGTATCAGTAAAAAAGACATGGGATCATGTTCCGGAATCTGGAATTCCGTACTCAGTTACTATCTGCCTGTTAAATGAAGGACATGTGATCGATCAGGTTGTGCTGAATGAAGCAAATGGATGGAGTTACAACTTTGAAGATCTTCCGGCGGGATATACTTATTCCGTGTCTGAAATTGCGATTGCGGATTATACACCAAGTATTTCCGGAAACCAGACAGATGGGTTCCAGATCGTGAATACATATACACCAGGAACACCAGAAGCTCCTAAGCCTGATACGCCTTCCAAACCGTCGGGAGGAAATGGTACTCACAGCGGCGAAGGAAGTCATGGAGGCGGTAACAGCGGATCATCTGTTTCCATCGTAACAGATGTAACAAATGTAAAACAGGAAGAGGTCGGATCAGCAGATATAGAAGAAAGAGAAGACGAAGAGATGGCAATTCAGACTCTTCCTAAAACAGGACGATCAAAGGATTATACGATGTTTGCATGGCTATTTAGTGGATTGATCCTCTTAGCCATGGTGATCCTGAAAAGAAAAGTAAAATGATCAGGGGAGAACCGGCAGCTGCGGCGGCTGGTTCTCTTTTTTTAGATAGATGTACTCCCGGAGTCTTTCCTGCACTTATCTTTGCAGCCGGTTTTCCGGAAATTTCCGGTCATTGGGCTGGTTTAATCATTTTTAAAAGCGCCGATATTAAATGCTGCATGGAGGTTACGGCCATGATACCTGCTGCAAGTGCCACAGCAAGTCCGACAGCAGCCTGGGCTTTTAAGAAAAATTGCAGCATATCATGCCGGAGAGCGGCATCCATTCCATATTTCTGAATAAATTGTGATCAGGATCGCTACAAAGAAGAAACCTAAAAATTCATTATTTATAAAGTGAAGGAATATCAGATACACAGCCCAGAAAATAGCACCTCCAATTGCCGGGATCCAGATCCGCAGTCCTCTGATGTTGTAGATGATAGAAAATCCCAGAGAACCGAAAAATGCTGAAATGACAGAGATAAATTCCTGATTCATAAGATGCCTCCAAGCAGTATTTTTGAAAAAATAAATCCGGCAGCGATGCAAATGGCAGTGATGATCGCTTCTGAAAAGTGTAAAAGTCCGCTGATCATATCTCCACTGATGAAATCACGGAAAGAGTTTGTCATCAGGACACCGGGAATTAAAAGCATGATATTTCCGATCATGATCATTTCTACATGATGTCCGAGACCGATATAGTGGGTAAGGATACATACCATACCGGCGATCATGGAACACAGGATATTAGAAAAAATGGCTTTCATTTTTATTGCGGTAAATGCGTACAATGTTATCCGGATCAGTGCCCCTACAAACATGGCAGAAAAACCGTCCAATAGATTTCCACCGAAGAAGATCGCAAATGCACCGGCTGTCATTGCGTAGATAAGGCATTGGACCACAGGCGGATAGACCGGTCCGTTTAATATAAGTGCATATTCCCGGTTGATCCTTTCTAACGGTGGTTTTGTTGAACATATCAGACGGGAAAGATTATTTAACCGGTCCAATTTCCACATATCTGTTCCATAGCTTAATATCCGCCGGGTCTGGGTGATCCATTTATGGTCTTCTGTTTCTAACGTTACAATGATGCAGGATGCAATGGAAAATATATGGCTTTGTCTGATACCGTAAGCTGCACAGATTCTTCGTATAGTATCTTCTACACGGCTGATCTCTGCACCACTCATTAAATGTGAACTTCCTGAAAAATTAACTCTCGATGACTTCCAGGATTAAACCTGAAAATCATCGAGAGTTAATTTTTCAGGAAGTTCACATATAGATCTTTTCACGGTGATCATGTCTGCTGTTCCATTCATTCTGGAAAGCAATGCACTGATCTCTCGTAATACTGTTAATAAATGAAGAGACCTTTGAATCACTATATAGCTTCATCCCCTGTGTAAACAGTGGATGGTTGTATGCATAATCCGGATAGTACTGACCGGCATTATTTTCCGTAACAATGGAATACGCTGCCAGATCAAGGAAGAGACCGGCATCTTTCCCTATCAGGCGGCCGATCATCTCATCCAGATGATATTCTGCGATGATCTTACGGATCACAATGAATGCTCCGATTCTAAGACAGGCACTCCGGTCAGTTTTTACCTGCGTCACCGGAATCTCAGCATCAGGAAAATATTTCAGGAAGTTGGTATTAGGATACATCGTCTCTGATGAAACATCCAGGCACTTACCGATCGTTGTATTCTTCGGAATGGTATAATGCTTATCCGAACTGTACTTGTGGTCGTAAGCATAGTAAATATAAGTTATTCCCCGGATCTTTTTTCTCGTGATTCCATGTCTGGAATCCGGAATTTTGACCTCATAATCAAAATACATGGCGCCCTCCTAACGAGAGTTAATTATTGAGGAAGTTCACAATCAGATTCAGAGCAAACAAAAAGAGCAGTTCTGAAAAAAACTAGAACGGCTTTGAATGTGATTCTTTCAAATTGTATCAAACTGCGAACTTATTTTCTAATAATTTGCATATAACTTGAATTGAAAAAGAAATAATTTTGCAAATTGGCAGAAAATTACGATGCAATTTCCCTATATGAAGAATGTATCATAAAGGGAGTCAGTTGGCAAGCCGCTGCGTAGCAGCTTGGTACAATAAAACATAGAGAGTATGGGAAAAGGAGAGATGACTTATGTTAATGCCTAGTACATCGTTTTCGAAATAACTATACCACTCACTTGTCTACGAATTTGATTGCACAGGTCTAAAAGCCTCGGCGTAGCCCGCTATTGGGCAAAACCTGGCAATCCAGGTAATTCGTGCGGGAAGTCAGAGGAGCGAATTTGCAAAGCAGCTTCCAGTAGTCACTATATGGCCATATCCGCCAAACACAGCACACGTATAATCCAGATTTGCATCCCGTCGGATTCCCTGGGTACTTAGCAGGGAATTAATCCGGGTGGCGGTATATTTGTCTGAAGGGGAGGCAGTGGCGACGAAGTAAGTATCGTTTTCCATGATAGAGGCCTTCTCTATTTCTAGTTCGCACACATTGTGATATTTGCATAAAAAATGAAAGCAAATACATAAAAACAATGGGGTTTTATACAATTTATTCTGTAGAAATTTTCCTATAAAAATAAAGCTATTTTGCTATAATGAGAAAAACTGCGGATACGGCAGTTGGAAACGGAGAGAGGAGAAGTGTCAATGGAGAGAAATAGATGGATGTACGCAGAACCGGAATCTGTGGGGATACGTTCGGAATGGATTCTTGATTTCCTGCATCGGATGGAGGCCGAAGGCGCAGAACTGCATGGAATAGTGATTATAAAGGATCACCGTGTAATATTGGAGGCATATGCGTCCCCTTACAGCAGGGAAATTCCGCATATCATGCATTCTTTTACAAAATGTTTGACTAACACAGCGGTAGGTCTCGCATACAGCAGGGGGCTTCTTCGCCTGGAGGATCCGATACTGCATTATTTTCCGGAGTATGAGAGTCGTGCAAATGCCTTCCTGAAAAAACTGACAATTCGCGACCTCCTGGATATGAGGAGCGGACAGGTGCGTCCCATAGGAGGAAATGAGTGGAGGCCCCTGGAGACAAGCTGGATAGACGCCTATTTCCAGGTAGAGTGGGACAAAGCGCCGGGAAGCAAATTTATGTACTCCAGTGGGAACAGCTATATTCTTTCCGCAATTGTTCAGCAGGTATCGGGGATGAGCTGCGATTTGTATTTAAAGGAAAATATGACCAATCAGATGGGGTGCGGGGATTTTACCTGGATAAAAAGTCCGGAGGGCATCTGCTCAGGCGGAAATGGCGCAATGCTGTGCGTTGAGGATATGGCAGCAATCGGCCAGGTGTATCTGGACCGGGGACTATGGAACGGAAAACGGCTCTTGTGTGAGGAGTGGGTGGATTTGGCACTGGGGAAGAAGAAACCGACTCCAAGGGAAAAGGGAGAACCGGAGTACAATTTTCACTGGCGGCATTCGGAGAAGGGTATCTGGGTTTCCCGGGGAATGTTTGGCCAGGTCTGCTGTCTCATACCAGAGCTGAATATGACGGCGGCATTTACTGCGGCAGATAAAAAGTATGCGGGCGGCCGGCTTTTTCAAGAGTGTATTGTATATCCTGCTCTGGCAGTCGAGAAGAAAGCTGAGGCAGATGCTGTGAATGACGGGGGAAAAGTGGCGAGAGTTCTGCGCCTCTATGCCAGCCGTATGACTTTGGAGGGAAAGCCCGAGCATGCCATAAGGCCGAAGCCTTTTCTGCGCCGGTACCGAGCAGAGGCTCCGGTGGACACAATTACGGAAGCAGCCATTGAGGTGACGGACCAGGAACTGCTGTTTTCCATACGGGACGAGCGGGGAATCCATACGGTAAGACACGGACTGAATACCTGGAAGCACGGAGTTACGTCCATGACAGGGAGATACCTTCACCACCAGTATGAATTTGCTTCCATGAAAATCAGCGCACAGGCCAGCTGGATGGACAAAGATCATCTTCTTCTGGAGTGGAGGTATCCGGAGATGGCTTTTTTTGATACGGTACAGATTGCGTTCTCCGGGGATGGCAGAATATGTATGAAGCGTCAGGTCAATATGAATTCGGAGGATACGGAGCGCCCGCAGATGTGGTTTTTCCAGCTGGATGCAAAGGAATCATCTGGTGTAGGAAATGGCATCGAATGGTGACGGTTGTTCCTTTTTCATCTGAAAGGATGGTGATGCCGGACGCATCCCCAAAATATTCTTTAATCCTCAGACAAACATTTGCAAGGCCAATACGTTTCTGGCGAAGGCTGCGGTCACTCAGCAGTTCTGTGTTGTCCATAATGCGGTTCAGCTCGGAAAGCTGATCTTGGGGAATGCCGCTCCCATTGTCATGAACATGGATATAGAGCATGTCTCCTGCTTCAGCGCAGGTGATAGCGATGCTGCCTGCGGCCATTTGGCCCAGCCCGTGGGTAATTGCGTTTTCTGCCAATGGCTGCAGGCACATTTTGGGAAACGGATGTTTTTTGTATGTATCCGGAAGATGGAAATCCCAGCTATACCGGCGTCCGAACCGTATATCAATAATTTTCATATACTGTTCCGCGATTTGAAATTCTTCCTCCAAAGTGACAATTTCTTGGGAGCGGAGGGAATATTGGAAAATTTTTCCCATGCTGGAGACAATGTCCACAATAGGTGGGATATCATAAGCTGTAGCGATTCCGCAGACGCATTGGAGTGTGTTCAGGATAAAATGGGTATTCATCTGGTTCTCCAGGAGATGAAGACGGTTTTCTTTCTCGCGTAGCATGCTCTCATAATATTCGCGCTGTACCTGTATGAGGTGGCGGGACATAGCCTCCTGGGAATCCAGAACAGAATTGACCATGCTGCCAAGAGCGCCAATCTCATCTTGTCGGGGAACGGTAAGGCGGAGAGCTTGGTTGCCGTTTATAATCTCCTGGGCCTGTTTGTGAAGCTGCGTGATAGGCCGGATAATGCGTGTATTATATATTTTTAATAATGCATAAATGAGAACCAGAAACAGTGCGGGGGTTAAAAGCAGGATGTAGCGGATAAAGGAATAGTTTGTAGTGGCCTCGCGCCAGTTAATTTGGTAGGAAATCTTCCAGGAGAAGTCTGTAATTGGATAAAAAAGAGTGGTAGCGGAAATGCTGGGGGAGGAATCTGACTGCAGAAGGATATTGCCCTGCTGGTCCACAATCGAGAGTCCATAAATGGTATCAGTGGATGAAGTATTTAACAGAGAGACCAGCTTATCCATGTCCGGAATTACCATCAGAAGCCCAATTCGGCGGTTCCAGTTGGCGCCGCTTCCGGAAAGGGAGAAAATAGGCTGGATGTATGCGACTAGAGGCTGATTGCTCGTGGGGTCATGAAAAAGATAAAAGTCCGGTATGGTGATGGAAGAAAAACGATTTTTTAAGGGAGCCAGCATGGCTAAAGACAGACTGCTGTTGGGCTTCTGGTGGTGATAGTCGATGAAGCCGTCCGTGCGAAACAGCAGGATACTGTCAATCATGTTGTTGGAAATATTGATGGTCTCAACCAAAGCATCAAAATCACGGTGCTGGAGAAAGAGGTCATAATCATCCTCTGGGAGCAGATATTGCTCTGTTGTGCGGGAGTTCGCTAGATGGCTGGCAACTGTGCGGGTATCATAGAAAATATCGGAGACGGAAAATCCAATCTGTTCCATCAGATTGTCTGCATACTGTTCCACCAGCCGGTGAATCTGAGTGCGAGATAAAAGATAAAAAGAACTGGAAGCGATTAAAAACGCAAGGGTAACAGCTGCTGCGGTCAGAAAAAAGCTGCTGCGGATGTTTTTTTTATAAGTCATGTAGGCACCTCGGTATTCTGTATTTGTTTTTTATATTGTGCGGGAGGGATTCCGTAATGTTTTTTAAATACCTTGGTAAAATAGACAAGGTCATCGTAGCCGGTAAAATTTGCTACCTCCTGTATGGACCAGTTTCCCGCATTTAAAAGCTCGACCGCCTTCTCCATGCGGAGATGGGTTAAATACCGGGAAAAGGTCATTCCTGTTCTCTGCACAAAGGTACTGCTGCAGTAATTCGGGGAAAGGAAAAACTGTTTGGCCAGATCCTTTATCAGAAGTTTTTCACGGTAATGTTTTTTGATATAGGCCAGGAGTTTTTCAAATTCAAAGGCACTGGAGTCTGATTGGGATTCATCCTGGGACAGGTTGTCCTCAGAATGAGGTGATTTCTCCAGATGCTGCCGGATTTGAATCAGAAGATTCTGTACATCCTGCGTATTCACGGGTTTTACCAGATAATCGAAAGCACCGAATTTCAAAGCTTGTTTGGCATAGTCAAACTCCGCATATGCGCTGAGAATTACGGTGAGGCATTGGAGATGATTTTGCCGGATGGTTTCTAAGAGTTTGAGACCGGTGAGTCCCGGCATTTGTATATCTGTGACTATAACATCGGGCGGATTAGATAAAATGGTAGACAGTGCGCCGGAGGCATCGGATTGGGATGCGGATACAGTAAATCCCAGATCCGGTCGGGAGAATAACTTATTTAGATATATGAGAGTCCAGGGCTCATCATCAATCAGCATAACTTGGTACATAAAAGGCACCTCTCAATTTTATATTCTATGATTTATTATAACAAATCTTCGAGAAATAAATATAACAAATTTGCACAAAAAATAAAATAAGTATAAAAAATAAGTGAAAACGTGTGTAGAAAATGACAAGATTTATCATAGATGATTCCATTTTTTAGAAGAATAATAGGTGATATTATATAGATATTAGAAATAAATAAGAAAAAATATATAAAAAATATTCAAAGATGGATGAAAGGAGCGTTTAGATGTTAAAAACGAAGACGATTTCCCAGCAGTCCAGTGGGAAAAAGATGAAAGTAAAAATATGGAGAAACAGGGGGCTATATGTCTTTCTGATTCCTATGGTATGCTATTTCATTATTTTTAGTGTCCTGCCTATTTATGGCCTGCAGATTGCATTCCGGGATTTCAAGCCGCCCCTTGGGATTACGGGAAGTCCTTGGGTAGGTCTAAAATATATTAAAAAATTTATTAATTCCTATTCGTTCTTGTCGCTGATTAAGAATACATTGACCTTAAGCCTGTATTCACTGGTCATCTGCCAGCCCCTGGCACTGGTTTTGGCGGTCGTTTTGAAATACTGTCCCTTAAAACGGATGGGTAAGCTGGCACAGACCGCATCCTTTGCGCCGCACTTTATATCGGTGGTTGTACTGGTCGGTATGATGAAAACATTTTTCATGCCTGGATCCGGCATTGTAAATGTTGTATTAGGCAAGTTGGGAATAGAGGCAATTGATTTTATGGGAGACCCCAAGCTGTTTCCGCACATGTATGCCTGGTCGCGTGTATGGGCCCATACCGGCTATCACGCAATTGTCTATGTTGCGGCCCTGGCAGGCGTGAGCGAGGATCTCCATGAGGCGGCAATCATGGACGGAGCGTCTTTGCTTCAGAGAATTCGCCACATTGATCTTCCGACGATTATGCCGATGATGGTGATCCTGCTGATTATGAATGTGGGAAATATGCTGCAGATAGGGTCTGAGAAGGTGCTTTTGATGCAGGCGGCATCGAACTTGTCGGCTTCTGAAATTATCAGTACTTATACATACAAAATCGGTTTGCTCAGCACCCAGTACAGCTATTCTGCTGCCATTGGCTTGTTTAATAATTTGGTAGATATTATTCTTCTTGTGGCAGTTAATAAAATCGCCCAAAAGCTTACAGAAACATCCTTGTGGTGATGGAGGTAAATGATGAAGAAAGGCTCTGATAAAATAGTAAAGATAGTTTTCGGGATCATAGCTGTTCTGATTTTGGTAGTATGTGTGTATCCTATTTATTTTGTGTTTATGGCCTCCATTAGTGATCCAGCATTGGTGGGGGCGGGAAAGGTTCTGCTTCTTCCAAAGGGCTTGACGACTTCCGCTTTTGAATTTGTATTCCAGGAGCAGAAGATATGGATTGGATATCGAAATACGGTTCTGTATACGGTTGGTTCCGTCATCTTTGGCATGATAGTTACGATGCCGGCTGCCTATGCATTGTCCCGAAAAGATCTGGTCGGCCGGGGGATTTTTATGAAATTTTTGGTGTTCCTCATGTATTTTAACGGCGGATTGATTCCTACCTATTTAATTATGAACCAAATTGGCCTGTTGAATACGCCATGGGTGTTGATTATGATGGGGAGCGTGACGGTTCACAATATTATTGTGGCGAGAACGTTCTTTATGGGCAATATACCGGATGAACTGCGAGAGGCAGCATTTTTGGACGGATGCGGGAATGTAAAGTTTTTTTTAGAGGTTGTTCTTCCGCTCTCAAAGACAATCATCGCTGTTACTGTTTTGTATATCGCCGTGTGGCAGTGGAATTCATATTTTAATGCCATGATCTACACGACAAGCCCGAATCTCCAGCCGTTGCAGGGTGTGCTGAGGGAACTCTTGATACAGGGTACGGCAATTGATATTAGTGAGGAACTGGATTCCGAAATGGTAAAGAAGATGACGGAGATTGCTTACCAGATCAAATATGCGATTATTGTGGTGGCGATTGTCCCCATGCTCTGCTTCTACCCCATTATTCAAAAATATTTCCAGAAAGGTGTGCTGGTCGGTTCCGTAAAGGGATGACTAGCAGCAAAATATATAATTTTAAAAAGGAGGATTTTTATGAAAAAGTTGACGAAAAGAGCTGTGTGTCTGGGATTGGCCGCAGGGATGTCTGCCATGTCCTTAGCTGGCTGCGGACAAAAGAAAGACAATTCTGCTGAGGTGACGGATACGGCTGCTCTTGTTGAGGAGAAACTGACTTCCTCAGGAGCATCTGCCCGGTTTTATAATGAAGATGGAACTATGAAGCTTCCCATTGATCTGGGGGAGGACTATACCTTCCGGGTGCTGTGGAGAAAAGCTGTAAACGACAAGGGAACACTTCAGGATAAGTACATGCTGCAGAAAGCTCTGGAGGCTACCGGTTTAAAATTTGAAATTGAGGAGATTGCGGAAAATGCTTGGGATGATAAGATATCTGTCATTTTTGCCTCAGGTGATCTTCCAGATTTGATTATGGGAGAAATTGCCAGTACCAGTTTTACCAACTATTTGGATCAGTGTGCCGATTTGACGGATTTGCTTCCGGTTTACGCTCCGTATATCTATGACTTCTTCTACAATCAATACCCGGAAATGCTGGGAACCAATGTATTTGACGGCCGGGTGCGCAGTCTGAATGGAAATCGTATGAACGGAGCATATAGCAAGACATTGTGGTCTATCAATAAACGATGGCTGGAGAATGTAGGGATGGATATACCTACCACTACAGATGAGTTTTATGAAGTATTAAAGGCTTTTAAAGAACAGGATGCAAATGGAAACGGAGATCCAAATGATGAGATTCCCTATGAATTTTATGATATATTGACTTCCGGCGGACTTTTGTCGATGGCAGCCAGTTTTGGACTTGTAAATGATGGTGTCTCTGCAGAAGAGCAGTACATCATGGTAGAGGATGGGACGGTAAAATTCATGCCCATGGAAGAGCGGTTTTATGACATGCTAGTTTATCTGAATAAACTGTACACAGAGGGACTGCTCGATTCAGATGGACTTATTCAGGAACAAACAGACCGCAACCTAAAAGGAAATGCAGATAGAATTGGTTTTCTGACGCATAATGGTCTGGTGACTTCTGCGGTTGGTGATACGCTGGGAAATGACTTTGTCTATATTATTCCGCCAGCAAGTGAGCATGGAGCAGTGATTAAGCAGAGACCAGGCGGAGCGGAGACATCGAAGCCTGATTTTATTATAACAACAAAGTGCAAATATCCAGAAGCATTACTGGTATTTGCCAATTATATTAACAGTACTCATGAAAACCGTTTTGCAGCCAGATTTGGCCCGGAGGGAACGGGCTGGATTCTGGACGAAAATGGAAAGGCTGCAAATGCGTCTGATTTTACGGGAAAACCCTATAGCAACCGTGAGGAGGCCACACGTACATGCGGTTTAGATAAAGTGTTTTGTACATTGATTACCGAAGAGGACGAGGCTTTCCGTTCTGCTGTAGGCTTTACAATTCCCTATAATGATGCGATGAAGATGTATGGGCCTGATGGAGGACATGCCTGGGAGGAAGGCTTCCCTATTGGAAATGATACGCTGGAGAATGCGAATACGCGTTCAGAGCTTTTCGCCGAGCTGGATACATACGTTCAGAGCTTTGTGGCGGAATCAATGACAAGCGGGATCAATGAGGGAAAATGGAAAACATTTCTTGAAAATTGTCAGAAACTGAATGTAGATGAATACGTCCAGTGCTATCAGACGCTGTATGACAAAATTAAGGCAGAGCAGTAATAGTGGACAAAGCGGCAGGCAGCAAAATGCGCCTGCCGCTGTCGGGAAATAGGAGAAGCGTATGGGGAATTTTGAGTCAGCCTGGGAGAAATTCTGTGCAGTCACAAGAGATGCCGGAATCAAAAATTTACTTTTGTATCAGGATGGAGAGGTTTGCGGGGAGTTACATTATGACCAAAACTGCTTGCGCAATGCATACTCAGCAACCAAGAGCTTTACAGCTACGGTAGTAGGAATTGCGCAGGAGGAAGGTCTTCTGTCTGTTGAGGAAAAAGTGATGGAATGCTTTCCAAAAGAAATTCCTCAAAATCCCCCGGAGTATTTAGAGCATCTGAAGATAAAGCACCTTCTTTCCATGACAGTGGGGCAGGATGCTTCCTATCTCATGGGGCCGATGCGTCCGAAAATGCAGACGCAGGATTGGGTCTCATTTGTACTGAACCAGCCATTTCTCTATGAGCCGGGAACGGTTTTTCAGTATACGAATGTGGGACCCTATCTATGTGGAATTTTAGTGGCAAGAAGGGCAGGGCAGAGTCTGGCATCTTATCTGTATGAGAGGCTTTTTGAACCACTGGGCTTCTTTTATCCTTCATGGGAGGTGGATCCCCAGGGCAATGCATTCGGAGCCGGTGGCCTTATGGTGACCGTAGAACATCTGCTGCGGTTCGGGCAGGTCTATCTTCAGAATGGGAAGTGGAAAGGAAGGCAGCTGATACCGAAATCGTGGGTGAGAGAGGTTCAGACGCCGTCACTTTTAAACGGAGATAAGGCAGGGCAGTACGGATATGGATTTTGGCTGGGACCGGATAAAAGCTATGCCGCAACGGGAAAATACGGACAGCGTGCAGTCATCATGCCATCGAAGCATGCAGTTTTGGCAATTACAGCGGAATCAGCAGATCCGAAGGAAAAAATTATGCGTCCGTTTTGGGATATTTTATATCCGGAAATTTAGGAGAAGCAAAATTATTTGTTGTCAAGCAAAAATTTGTTGTCAAGTAAAAATTTGTTTGACTTTTTGAAAAACAGGAAATATAACCTGACTTCCGTCGTTTCTCTCAAAACATAGTACTCAGTCATCAACCAGCATGGTGAACTCAAAGATATTTTCAATCTCTTTTTCAGTCAGGTACAGTGCGTTGAGATTGGTTAAACCGATCAGTTTTTTGATCTTTTCATTAACTCTTTGGTTCTGGGAAATATTGATATAGGTTCCATCGCCTTTGTCAACAACCCTGAAGTCACGCATAAAATTTACAAGATCATAGGAATTGATTTCGTTTTTAAAACATTTGATCTCCAGGATCCTTAAAAGAAACAAACTAAGGTAGCAGATTAAAAAATGCCCATAGATTGTTTCTTTTTTTTGTACATAAACAGGCCGGGCGTCCAGATAAGATTTGGTGATACGGAAGGACTCTTCTATTTTCCAGAGGTTGTGATATGTGTGATATACCTGCAGGGGGTTCCATATCCAATTCTGATGTCACCAGGAGATTATATCCTGCATATTTCAGATCCTCGTCAATCTTTGCCTGGTTGATCTCAATGACCGGCTTTCTGTTTTTTCCGTTTTTATCTGTATTTGTGATCTGGATGTATTTGACAGAATCCCCCAGATCCTCCCGTGCCATTTTTTTGTAAGTGGTATAGTTGGTGGCTTTGTCCACCATTTTCATGATCTCGGCTTTCTGTTTCTGTGCAAGGGAAGGATTGTAGGAAACAATGCGTTTTTCTTTTACCTGAAAAGAGATCTCTTTTTCCTTACCAGTTTCAGGATCCGATTCCCTGAATTTATAAGAAAAAGTACCCACACAGGATTTTAAGCGAAATAGAAGCTTTCCGTCTTTATCCCGATAGTCCGTATAGACATTCGCATCATTTTCGAGAAGTAGCCACTGCTTTTCTTTTTCACTCAGTCCTTTTCCATGAATGGATTTTGAGAAAATATATCCGTCCCGAGCTTCCACAACAGCAGCATAAATGTTTCTGGCACAGTTTAAGCCTTTATCTGCGACCTGAACAGTTTTTCCGGCTACTTTATAACGTTCTTTCATTTCCTGTATGATCTTCCGGATATACGGTTTCTCTGACTCATTTCCGGGATACATCTGCATGGCAAGCGGAACCGGGTCTGCATCCAGAAGCAGGGCGTGTCCAATGATCGGTTCACGCCTGTTTTCCTTGGAAGGATCCTTTTGTTTATCTTCCTTTGGAAGGTCAATTTCAAAGTAGTAGTTTGTGCAGCCAAAGAAAACACTGCTGAAGTTCCGCTTGTAATGCTCTTCATAACAGTGGTTGAACAGTTCGATATATTTCTTATAGGATTCTCCGATAAAGGCACAGCCATCGTAAATCTGATCTTCAGAAATAGGCACACCATGATAAAGATATGGGAATACGGTAGATGCTGTTTTGGATTTTGAGCAAGGGTAAAGGATCCGTGCATAGATCAGTTGTGCGATCATGTCATAAAGGTCAAACTGGAATCTTTTTTGTGATGCAAGGATATCGATCGTTTCTTTCACATTCAGCTCCGAAAGAAGAGAGGCAACAAGAAAGTATCCGATATTTTTTTCAAGCTGGGCAGTGAATGCCCGGGGGCGTGTTTGATCAGCAACAGAGTCTGAGTGTTCTCTGTTTGGTTTTGTCAATCTGATTTGTCATTGCAACAAACTCAGTTCTTGACATCGTCGGTTTTACACTGTGATCCCTGGTCCTTGGTGAAGAGAGAAGCAACCAGAAATTTGCGGTAATAGTACCATTATCATTCAGAAAAGTAAAAAGTTTCCTAAGCGACGAAACTACTTTGTCCATGCTTTTTGGACGGGATTCATGCATCAAATGCAGAAACTCCCTTAAATCTTCGGGAGAGACTTTCTGAATACACAGGATCTCTCTTTTTTCCAGAAAGATACAGAATCTAATAACAATACTTCGTATCTCTGCGGTATAGCGTCTGCTCAAAGAAAAACTTTCCATGAAGCTGGAGATTGTCTCTTCAAATAGCTCTGGAAAGTGATCCGATGAAGATTTCGGGTACATTTTCCATTGAAAACTTCCACTTTGAAAGAACTCCTGGAGTACTTTGATCCCACGACGTCTCCAGTTTCTGGTTTTTCTGGATATCATCCCATCAAAGAACTGTTGCTCGGCATCCGTAAGTAATTCATGCATAATCTCTTGACGATACTGATAATCACCTTCTTTCTGGTATCGTTGAATGATCTGATTAAAACTCCGCTGTTGGTAAGTCTCAATCGTTGCATCAGCCAAACCGATTCGTTTCATTTGCTCTTTGGCAGCATCAATTAAAGAAAAAATATCGTTGTTCAAATGAAACCTCCTTAATAGAAAAATATGTAGGTGATTTCATTATAAAAAGTTATCCTGACTTTTTTGATATATTTTCACAGAAAAACGGAGTATTCTGCCAGAATTCCGGATAATCATAAAGTCGGGATAAGTGGTGTGAGAGGTCGGAATTTCTCATTTAAGAGAAATTCCTCCTACTCGATTAGATAGATGTACTTTCGGAATTTTTCCTGCATTTGCCTTTGCGGCCGCTTTTCCGGAAATTTCCGGTCATTGGGCTGGTTTAATCATTTTTAAAAGCGCTGATATTAAATGCTGCATGGAGGTTACGGCCATGATACCGGCTGCAAGTGCCACAGCAAGTCCGACAGCAGCCTGGGCTTTTAAGAAAAATTGCAGCATATCATGCCGGAGAGCGGCATCCATTGCATAGTATAGTGATCCGCCGGGGATCAGTGGAATAACTGTGGGCATTAAAATAACGGTGGAAGGTGTTTTTAATATTCTTGCCCATATTTCTGAATAAATTGTGATCAGGATCGCTACAAAGAAGAAACCTAAAAATTCATTATTTATAAAGTGAAGGAATATCAGATACACAGCCCAGAAAATAGCACCTCCAATTGCCGGGATCCAGATCCGCAGTCCTCTGATGTTGTAGATGATAGAAAATCCCAGAGAACCGAAAAATGCTGAAATGACAGAGATAAATTCCTGATTCATAAGATGCCTCCAAGCAGTATTTTTGAAAAAATAAATCCGGCAGCGATGCAAATGGCAGTGATGATCGCTTCTGAAAAGTGTAAAAGTCCGCTGATCATATCTCCACTGATGAAATCACGGAAAGAGTTTGTCATCAGGACACCGGGAATTAAAAGCATGATATTTCCGATCATGATCATTTCTACATGATGTCCGAGACCGATATAGTGGGTAAGGATACATACCATACCGGCGATCATGGAACACAGGATATTAGAAAAAATGGCTTTCATTTTTATTGCGGTAAATGCGTACAATGTTATCCGGATCAGTGCCCCTACAAACATGGCAGAAAAACCGTCCAATAGATTTCCACCGAAGAAGATCGCAAATGCACCGGCTGTCATTGCGTAGATAAGGCATTGGACCACAGGCGGATAGACCGGTCCGTTTAATATAAGTGCATATTCCCGGTTGATCCTTTCTAACGGTGGTTTTGTTGAACATATCAGACGGGAAAGATTATTTAACCGGTCCAATTTCCACATATCTGTTCCATAGCTTAATATCCGCCGGGTCTGGGTGATCCATTTATGGTCTTTTGTTTCTAACGTTACAATGATACAGGATGCAATGGAAAATATATGGCTTTGTCTGATACCGTAAGCTGCACAGATTCTTCGTATAGTATCTTCTACACGGCTGATCTCTGCGCCACTCATTAAAAGTTGTTCTCCAATATTAATGGCGCAGGTCAATACTTCTTCTCCTGTCAGCTGATCAATGACGGCATGTCCGCCATTTTCTTGTTTTATCTGCATTTTGCTTCCCCTTTTAATAAATATTTTCAGGAATGCTTTGTTTGTCAATAGATCTACGTTTATTATACGGAGCAAGTGATTTTTTTACAAGTACCTGTCAGATACAGAACCATTGAACATTTTTCATCAAATGTTGAATGGAATTGCTGGATTTGGATAGGAAGAGGCATAGCTTATAATATGTTTCTGGAAAATTTCTGCAGCAGGAGAAGGTGTTGTATTCTTCTTTTGCAGCAAAGCAATATGGCGGAATTGCTGTGGATGGAAGGAATAAACATTTACAGGGGAAGTTGTCCCTTTTAATATCAGGCGCCCTAAAATACAAAAGCCTAAGCCAGCAGATGCCATTGCAACCAGTCCTGCATCGTCAGTGGCTGTAATGGTGGAATTTGCATTTAAGTGAAGTTTTTCAAGAACACTGCGGGATTCTACACCATAGTCCTGATCACTGATGATGAAAGCAGAATTTTGCAGTTCTTCCGCAGTGATGATTCCAGGAGTGGCTGTATGAAAGTTGGAATTTGCAACACAAACCATTTCATCTTCATAGATGACGGTAGAGCTGATGACAGAGGAGTTGATGGTATCACAAGAGTAGTAAGAACTAATACCAATATCGATTTCATTTTGCTCCAGTTTTTTTACAATCTGCGCATTATTGATACCTGCAAATATATGAATCTGTATGTCAGGATAATGATGACGGAAATTATTCACAAGTTCAGGTATCCAGTTAATGCAGATGCTGGAGCAGGTTCCAAGGCGGACATTGCCAGAAGCCAGTCCATTGATCGCTGCGATTTTTTCATTGAAATGTTGGTGGCTTTGTATAACAGCGTATGCAAGGGGAAGAAGGTTAGTTCCGTTGTCTGTAAGTTCGATCCCGTGTGTATTTTTTATAAATAATGGAAAGCCGATTTCTCGTTCTATGCGGGAAATGGCATGGCTGATAGCAGACCTTGTCAGGTAGAGTTTATCAGAAGCAAGGCTCATATTTTTCAGTTCGGAAACAGTTGTAAAAATAATATAATCTGATAATGTCATAGTGATTCCCTCCTTGTTAGAAATTATAATTTCTGTACAAACAAATGTAAATAAGGATGGTGAATTTTGTTCAACTTAATATGAATACATAGCAATTCCATTCACAATAAGACTATGTTACAGTTAAGAAGTCGATAGAAAAACGAAAAGGTATACTTGCTCGAGAAGGTATTTTTAATAAACGGAGGGGAGACAAAATGAAGCCAACAAGTAGTTTTTTAAATCTGCCGCAGTCAGGAATCAGAAGAATGTATGATCTGGCAAAAAATAAAAAAGATACTGTAAGTTTTGTTCTTGGTGAGCCAGATTTTGTGACACCAAAGCACATTATTGAAGCCGCAAAGAAAAAGTTAGATGAAGGGTGTACCCATTATACGGATAATGCAGGCATTTTACCGCTGCGTCAGGAAATTTCCAGAGCTTTAAAACAGTACGATAAAGTAGATTACGATCCAGAAGGTGAGATTGTAGTAACAGTAGGCGGAATGATGGGAATGTATATGGCGATCCTTGCTCTTGTTAATCCTGGGGATGAGATCCTGATCGCAGATCCGTCTTATACCAATTATGTAGGTGAGATTGTGATGAACCGTGCAGTTGCAGTACCTGTACCTGTGTATGAAAAGGATAATTTTAACTTTACTTATGAAAATCTTAAAAGTAGAGTGACAGATAAAACCAAAGCCATTATCCTTAATTCCCCCTGCAATCCTACGGGAGGCGTTGCAACAAGGGAAACCATGGAGAACGTTGCAAAAGTAGCTTTAGAATATGATCTTTATGTGATCTATGATGCTGTATATAAACATCTTATCTATAATGATACAGATTATATTAATATTGCAGTTTTAGATGGAATGAGAGAACGCACTATTTATGTGGATTCTTTTTCTAAAACATATGCCATGACAGGCTGGCGTCTTGGATATATGGCGGGACCAAGAAATATCCTTTCCAGACTGCCAAAGTTGCAGGAAAATATGCCTTCCTGTCTTCCTGAGTTTGTACAGTATGCAGGAATTCAAGCGTTAAAAAATGGCGATGAAGATATTGCAATGATGAACAGACAGTATGCAGAAAGAAGAAAACTTGTTCTGGAGCGGATCAATGGCATCAAAGGTTTATCCTGTACACCGCCAAACGGAGCCTTTTATGCATTTGTAAATATTAAAGAAACAGGGATGACTTCTGTGGAATTTTGCGAGAAACTTCTGGAGAAAGAAGGCGTCGTAACAGCTCCCGGATCAGCATTTGGAGAACAGGGCGAAGGATATGTGCGTCTTTCCTATGCAACATCCATGGAGCAGATTAACCGGGGGATGGACCGGATCCAGCGGTTTATGGAAAGTATTATGTAAATATACAGGTAAATGCCTGAACTTCACCAGACCGCCTGATCGTTATGGGAGAGTCTGCCGGAGGAAACTACGTAGTAGCACTGACTGCAAGATTAAAAGCAAAGGGAAAAGGTTTGCCTTATAAAATAGTAGGTTTCTCTTCCTTTTTGGTTATGCTGGAAGAGGGGGGAGTCTTATATCTGTTATATACCCATGATCTGTTTCATGCATTGAAATTTGAAATTTCTGATGTTTCCGAAGCAGCAGATGTGTTTAAGGCGGTAAAGGATTTTATTCAGTAGCGGGGATAATATTTATGGAAATTTTAGCAAATAATTATAATGAGATCATGGGCTTTACTGCGTGAATGTGGAGTTTGCCGGTAGTGCTTATCCTTATAGGCGGTGGTCTGATCATCACGGTAGCATGTGATTTTGTACAAATAATGCTTTTGGCACTATAGGTCCTGTGGGACATTTCATCGCAGCTGTCAGCTGGGATGACTTACAGTGATATCGTTTTCCTTGTGGTATATTAGGACATTATTATAAATGGTTCATAAAGAGAAAATGCCAGAAAAATTTTGTTTGACTTTTTGAAAAACAGGAAATGTAATTACAACGAACGAGTAGCAGGTGATCGTAAATCCAGTTTACAGGCTGCTCGTTTTTATTTTGTTAAAATTGAATATTTGCCATGAAAAAAGTGTGTAGCTTGTCAGCGTAAGTCCAGCTTATATGACAAGGTGCGCATTTTTTTGTGCAGAAAAGAGAGGAGTTAAAACAAAATGACAGAAAGCAACAAGATGAAAGATATGCCGGTGAATAAGCTGATGGTCCAGATGGGGATCCCTATGATCTTATCCACGGTTCTTTTTCATATTTTCGATAACGCTCTGGCATCGTATCCAGACTTAATATCTGTTCTTCCAGACGGTCAAGTTGTCCGCTTGCATTTTCCGGAGATTGTAATTCAAAAGCAATATATTCAAAAATTCCTCTCAAATCACTGTCAGCCTGCTGGGATACTTCTGCTTCATATATCATAAGCCATAATCCTTGCGAATGTCAGCAAAGGCTTTCTTCGCATTTTTTGTCCGTCCAGCCTGCATATCCGCATATCCTTTCTCCAATTCTTCATTGAAGTCTGCTTCTGATAATGTGCTGATGTCAACAGGTCTGGCAGATGGTATTTTTACTTCAAACGGAAGTCCTCTCTGTAAGATAATCTGTTTATAAAACATATTGATAGCACTGGATGCAGGAATGCCAAGTGTAGACAGGATACTTTCTGCTTTTTCTTTGACATCTGGTTCAATCCTTGCATATAAATTTGCTGATTTTGTAGCCATATAAAATATCTCCTTTCATGAGTAGCGTTTCCATCTGGCTTTATTATATGCAAATGTCCGTACAATAGCAATACTAATTTTACGATCCAATAATCTTATGATAGCAGGGTCAACCTGCCGTTGAATCCAGCGTAGGGTTCGCAAAAACTTCACAAAAATTAGCACTCTCCTCTTGATAATGGAAGTCGATTTTTGTCCTGTCTTGTGTATCCTAGAAGTGCCTGCTTTACAGGCTTTCCGGGGTATCAGTCATTTTGTCTGGTATTGTAAAGCAGTGTCAGATTTGTCGTAAATGTCATAAATTTGTGGTCAAAAAATGATGAGAAATGGAGAGGGCTAATAATATGAACGCAGGCTACGAATGTCCGCTGTTATAACGTATACAAATGTGAATGGATATCTGATTCCAAATCTCACCTATAAATCTGGTGAGCAGATAGAACAACTTGGTAAATATGGAATTAGGAGATGAGACCTACATGGAAGCTTATGGTACGGTATCAGGGGATAAAAAAGTTGCAGAGAGAAGAAAGCTGTTAAATCCTATGAATTACATTGGAACTGATAAACAGGCTGATGTAGCAGACCATATCCGTATACGGGTAGGAACAGAAGACGGAAATACATCTTTTTCTATCTCTGCAATTTTGGCACTTGAGTTGGAAAATAACACAGATACAGATGTGGATTATGCTTTAGTCTGGGCGCAGCCACATGGAGACGCAGACTATGAAGGAGAGCGGATCTCATGGATTGACAGCATCTGTAAATAAAGCTGATCTATAAAAAAGTCCGCAGAAACGCACAACGGTGTTTCTGGCTGGACTTTTTTAGGTTTTGCTATATAATAGGCAGAGATATTGTTTTTTACGAAAGAGGCAATTTATGTATCATGATCTTACTAAGGGAAATATTTCACGTTCCCTGCTATTATTTGCTCTGCCTATGATGGCAGGAAACCTGCTTCAGCAGTTTTATAATATTGCAGATACCCTGATCGTAGGCCGGGTGTTGGGAAGGGATGCTTTGGCGGCGGTTGGATCAGCCTATACACTGATGACGTTTCTTACATCAATTTTTCTGGGGCTAAGTCTGGGATCTGGGGCATTATTTTCCATTTATAAAGGACGCGGAGATGAAAAAACATTAAAATCCTCTGTTTTTCATGCCTTTGTGCTGATCATGGCAGTAACAGTGGTCTTAAATATCCTGGTATATGTGGGACTGGACGGTATTCTTGCTTTTTTAAAGGTGCCAGAAGAAGTGTGGATGGGGATGCGCCAGTATCTGCTGATCATTTTTGCAGGACTGATCGCCACTTCTCTTTACAATTTTTTTGCCTGTCTGCTGCGTGCTATGGGAAATTCTACGGTTCCTTTGGTATTTCTGGCGGTATCTACAGTCATTAATATTGGGCTGGATCTTTTGTTTGTAGCAGTCTGGTCCATGGGTATTGGTGGAGCGGCACTGGCTACCATTATTGCCCAGTATATTTCGGGTCTTGGCATCACGATCTTTGCTTTACGCTGCTGCCCGCAGGTGATCCCCAAAAAGAGTGAACTTAAGTGGGATGGAGGAATTTTAAAAGAGATCGTTAATCTGTCTTCGATGACCTGTATCCAGCAGTCGGTGATGAATTTCGGTATCCTCATGGTCCAGGGACTTGTAAACAGTTTTGGTCCGGTGGTTATGGCGGCTTTTGCAGCGGCGGTGAAGATCGATTCCTTTGCTTATCTGCCGGTTCAGGATTTTGGCAATGCCTATTCTACCTTTATCGCCCAAAACTATGGGGCCGGAAATAAAGAACGGATCAAAAAAGGCACGAAACAGGCCTTTGCCTTAAGCATTTTATTCTGTATTTTTATTTCTGCTCTGGTATTTATTTTCGCCGGACAGTTAATGAGCATCTTCGTAAGCAGGGCGGAAACAGAGGTTATTGCCTGCGGTATTAAATATCTGCGGGTAGAAGGAGCTTTTTACTGGGGAATTGGCTGCCTGTTCTTGTTCTATGGTTATTACCGTGCTGTAAAACGGGCGGGAATGTCAGTTGTGCTTACAGTAATCTCATTAGGAATGCGTGTACTTTTGGCCTATGTTCTCTCGGCGAAAGTAGGGGAAGTAGGAATCTGGGCCGCAATCCCTATTGGCTGGGTACTGGCGGATATTACAGGACTGGTCTGTATGGTAAGATCAAAATTGTAAATATTTTGTAGATAGTACACTATAGCTGAAGGGTTACGATTTTGAGCGCACATTTAGGACTGCGGGGGTACGGACATTTGGCTGAGAAAGAAAAAAAGAAGATTAAAGATAATCAGAGAGATAAAATTCAGGGAGTGTCCATGCTCCCTTTTGGCCTTGTTGCCGGATTTGCCGGTGAGAAGGAAATTCGTATAACGGAGCTGACAGACAATGGTTTTGTGTTCCGCACAGCAGAAAAAATAGCAGACCCGGAATTGTTTCGAGTCTGCTTTTATCATTATCCAAAGCTGAAATATGAGCAGGTGGAACTGCATTCTTATTCTTATACACTAGAATGCAGTGGGAAAAATGAATTTTATAATGAATATACTCTATATATGGATAATATGGATGAAACAGAAAAATGTGAAGACCAGGAATCTGGAAAATATAAAGAAGTTAGAGTATACCAGGAACAGGTACAGACGCTGCTTTTGTGGTATGACCGCTATATCCGCCTGAAGCTGACCGGAGACGAGAATGAGCTGGCAAGTGCCATGACGGCTTATCCGAAAAAAGGAGATATAATTACTGCAGAAAGCTTTGAAGAACAGAAGAAGCTGTGGTTTGGATGTGAAAATAAAGCAGCAGGCAAAGCGGCGATCATGTCTGATGTTAAGAGATTACTGGGGCAATTTGAATGGGCGGTGGAATTGGATACGCCCTGGAGCTATGAGGAGTATCTGTCAACAGATTTTGAGGTGTTTGCAGATAACTATTGGAAGAAAAATCATCTGTCCGGTCACTGGTTTTCCCATATCCGGCCACAGCGGCTTTATATTGGAAATACTTTCTGCCATCTGCTTTTTCCAAAAGAAGATCAGCTGTTTTTGCTTCTTGAAAAAGCCAGAAAAGATGGTTTACAAGTGACACTGACCTTTTCTTATATCCGGGAATTTATGCTGGAAAATGTGAAAATGTTATTGGACCGGCTGGAATCTTGGTGTGAAGCAAATGACTGTGTTCTGGAGATCCAGATCAATGACTGGGCTATGGCAGAAATGTTAAAGGGAAAGAGACTGCTTACTCTGGTACTTGGCATTTTATTAAATAAGCGTCGGAAAGATCCAAGACTGCACTATAAGTTTGAGACTATGACACAAATAGGAGCAGTGGCTGGCAGTAAATTCCTTGAAGAAAACAGCTTAAATGCTGATTTTTACAGGGAGTATCTGGAGAAAGAATACGGTATCACCAGATATGAGTGGGAAAGCTGCGGCTATGATATGACGCTTCCTACAGGAAAAAATAGCCTGCATCTTCCATTTTATCAGACCAACACATCCCAGTATTGTACGTTGTATGCGAAATGTACCACGGGAGAGCGGGGAAAGCAGATGTTGGTAAAACAGTGTTCTGGATTTTGCAAAGACTATGCATTTTTATATCCAGATCATCTGAAAATGTTGGGAAGATATAATTCTTTATTTGCGCTGGATAGCCGTATTTTTGATAATGATCCTGGTCCTGGATCTGGGACAGAAAATGAAGTTGGAACCAAAACAGGAATAAAAGAAATGTTTGCAAAATGGAAAACAGCAGGAGTAGACCGTTTGGTGGCAAATTTTCTATAAATGTGCGTTGCAGCGCACGTGATACAAAAGAAGAATGAGTAAAAACAGTAACTGTGAGATATGGATTGGGAAAGGAGAGGAGAATACAGATGAAGATTGTAGTCGGATTAGGCTCCATTGACGAGTATATCCCTTATGTAAAAGCCGGAGCAGATGAATTTTTCTGCGGTTATGTGCCCTATTCATGGACGGAAAAATATGGAACGCTTCTGCCTTTAAACCGACGGGAAGTCCTCTGCTCCAATGTACAGTTAGGTGCGTTCAGTGAACTGGAAATACTGGCTGCTATGATAAAGAAATATAAAAAACCGGTACACCTCACATTTAACTCCTTATATTATATTTCTGAACAATACCCGAAAATTGCTAATATCATTATACGGTGTATGTCCATTGGATTTCAAAGCTTTATCATCGCAGATCCGGCGCTGCTTTTATATCTGCGTCAGCAGGGAATCAATTGCGAGATTCACCTAAGCGGCGAAACTGCAGAGGTAAACAGCGAAATGCTAAAGAACTTTGAGAAGCAGAACTTAAAACGTCTGATCTTTCACAGGAAAAACAGCATAGAAGATATGAAATCTATTATCAGCAAAGCAGGAAACCTCGCAGAATTTGAAGCCTTTGCACTAAATGAAATGTGTCAGTTTACTGGTGCATTCTGCAACTCCCTTCACTGCGATGAAATGTGTCATCTTTGCCTGGTTCCCTATGAACTGGGACGGGTCAGTGAAGGTGTATCAGCAGAAAGTGTGGATGAAAATGTGAACGAACCAGAAGATGACGGATACATTTGTGGACAGACCGGTTGCGGCCTGTGTGCTTTATACCAGTTAGAAAAAGCAGGCGTTACCCATTTGAAACTGGTGGGAAGAGGCAATTACACAGATTATATGGAGCATGATATCAAGAACCTTCGAAAGGCACTGGGAATATTAAAAGATGTCTTGGATATGGAAAAAACTGGAAATATTCCAGCTGGACCGAAGGCAGAAGGCAGATATATTTCACAGATGAAAAGGGAAATATTTGGTCCAGCTAAAAAATGCAGCAAAATATGCTACTATATGTAGTTTTCTTTCTGGAAACATGAAGCGTTCTGCAATAAAAAGAAATTTTTCCCTTCATTCTGCCGTCATCCGTTTTTAGAGAAATGAACATCAGTCTCTGTTTTTTGCTGACTTCCGACGGCTGGCTGCGAAAAAAGCACTCGCCTCTTCAAGAAATTCATTTTCTTCTTTTAAACGGCGAAGTTGTCATAGGTTCTTTGATTGCATGCCATATTGATTTTCTCCTCTTCTTGTATTGATGATGATTATATCAAAATCCTTGAGAATTGGCTGTCAATTTTTAGGGTACAACATCAGTCCATAACAGACCTGGTCTGGCATCCATTCAAACGCATCTGGATGGAACCGATAATCGTGTTGTAGTCTTGCATAGTTATGCCTCCTTTTGCAATCATTTGATGACTACGAAAGAACTATAACACGTTGAAATCTTATTGATCAGCTGAAGCGGAAAGGTGTTCAGTTACATCCGGAAAGGCTGATCAGTTCTTAGCGGAATACGTGGTCAGATGAGCCGAAATTTGTATTTGTTGATATTTGATGCTTAATTTTTAATAGAATATTAGTTAAAATAGCCAATGTAAATCAAAAATCTGTTTTACATTGGCTGCTTTTAGTATATAATAATTATCGAAAGGCGGTGGAATTATGCTCATAAGATATATATTTGATAATTTTTGCTCATTCAATGAAGAGTGTGAATTTTCTTTAGAAGCACCAGGTGGGAAAGTAAAGAAACGTTTTCCAGATAATTATACTACAACAGAAACGGGATATGATCTGTTAAAAACAGCAGTTATTGTAGGCGAGAATGCAGGTGGTAAGTCTAACTTTATAAATGGATTAAAATATCTGAAATCATTGTTTGATTCAAACATGAAAGTACAGTCTGTTAATTCATATATTAACGCAGATACTTTGACGGAGTGTAGAAATCCCAAGCAAAAGTTCAATGTAGTTTTCTTAGCGGAAAATAATTATATTTATGAGTATGAAACTATTGTAGATGTAAAAGGAATATATAGTGAGAAACTTATCAGAAGCGGCAAGAGAAAATCGGCTGGGCATGTAATATTTGATATTTTGCGTAATGAGGAAGATGTATATATATTACAAAAGGGAACAGCAAAGGAAGTAACAGCAGCGCTTAAAAACAGCAATAATAGTAACGGATTATTTGTAGTTAAGCTGGCACTTCTTGGAAATAAGGATGCATCAGCAACTGTTGAGTGGATGTTGAATGTCCTATATCCGGGGAATATACCTTCTGACAATATAGACAGCATTGTCAAACAGGAACAGGATCTTGCAATTATTAAAGACCCAAGATATGTTGAAATTTTTAAGATGGTAGATTACAGCATATGTGGAATTGAAGTGGATGAAGAAAAACCTTATTCTAAAACGCTGATAGTTCGTAAAAATGCACAGGGCAAAATGTTTAAGAGAGAATTATCGCAGGATTCCACAGGTGTTAGAGAATTTTTTGCATGGGCTGTACAGATATTCCGCGTAGTATATGAAAATAAAGTCGTATTTGCGGATGAGATGGACAGGGTTCTTAATCCGATATTATCAGACCGTGTTATTGCGTATATTAACGGCATGGAGCACAGAGGACAGTTTGTATTTTCAACTCATAATGTATTGCATCTGAATTTGAAGACATACATGAAAGAGCAGATTTATTTCATTACAAAAAGTAAAGACAATCTGACATCAGAATTGTATTCTCTGGCGGATTTCCCAGAAGTGCGGTATGAAAACACTAAGATATATGAGTTTTATATGAAGGGAATATTGGGAGGTACAGCATTTGAGTAGAAAAACACGAGTCCTCCAGAAGAGGTTTGCAGTATTCTGTGAGGGAGATACAGAATATAATTATATAGACAAGATGAGAAAGAATCAGGGTGTAGAACTTGTCTTAAAACCAATCAATATGCATGGTGGCGGTTATTCAAATTTTCTTCAGAAAATAAAAACGGAGTCACAGAGTAATTATCTTGCAAAATTCATTATTATGGATGCGGACAGAATAGCGACTGTTCAGGGGGAACTGGATGGATTCAAAAAGCTGCTGGATTACTGCAGAATTCAGAATGCAAAAGGAAATACACCACATTTTATCATTATGGATAATCCTGACTTTGAGTATGTGGCATGCTTACATAGTCCACAGTATAGAGGACAGGATCCGCATAAGTTTATTGAATCTGTTCTGGGAGCAAAAAGTATTGCGTCCTTTAAAGGAAATGCAGATGTTTATAACTTCCTTAATTCAGGAGAATTGTCATATCAGACAATGATAGAATCATTAAGAGGAAAAGAAAAGTTACTGTATAACCGATATGAGATAAAAAAGAAAAACTTTGATATTGTGATTAAAGATACATTTTTTAATGTGGATTTAATTAATAAAAAGGGTAGTAACATAGAAGAATTTTTCGATGTGATTGACTGGTAACAATGTATGTATGACAGAAAATAATTTGGTCAAAAAACATCGACATCCGACTTCTCACACGATATAATGAGCCCTAAAGAAAAACAAGCGGCTGCGCAGCAGACATTTGTTTTTCATGGGCCATTAACGAAGGTTTCGCCTGCGCAGCAGGCAGTAGAGCGCGTCAGCGCGGGAGACCTGAGTATAAGATATAATATAGAAGTAATCTAATAAGAAAACCAAGTGATCATTATTGCAATGTCGATGGAATGCTGGCCAACCGCGTGAACTCAATGGAACGGAATGGTTATGACATCAGGGTGCTCCGAGCACCCAAAATCATTTTTCAGAGATGAAAATAGGTTTTCTTGTTTTGACACGAAATGACAGAATAGTTAGTAAAATCAAGGGTTTCCTTGACTTAGGTTAACTTGTAATAACACGTGTTTTTAGGGGTAACTTTAGCTCCTAATCCCAGCTAAGCTTTCCGGTCCTTACAGCTTCTTCATAGCGGGAAATTTTAAAATCCAGCCGTTTGATGGTGCTTTCAATCTGGGCCTTTTGTTCTATCAATGTTTCCATCTGTTCTTTTAAGAGAAGCATTCTGGCTTCAATGGTGGAATCACCCTGCTGGCACAGCCTTACATATTCGATCATGGCCTCTACAGGAAGTCCGGCGCCGCGCATGCATAAAGCCAGCTCTACCCAGCCAAGATCGGCTTCTCTATAATCACGGATCCCACTGGCAGTCCTGGTAACCGGTGGGATCATTCCCACACGTTCGTAGTAGCGGAGCGTGTCACTGGAAATATTGTATTTCTGGCTTACTTCTTTGATGGTCATCTGTTAAGCCTCCTTTTTAAGTGCAAATTCAATCCTGATAATAGCATTATATAACCTGGAGCAGACTCCAAGTCAAGACACTATTTCTTTGGCTTTGGCTGATACCTGATATCAGACACTGTATACACAGTGATGAAAGCATGTGGATCTTCGCGGTTGATATAATTCATCAGTTTCTGATATTCTGATTTATCCACAATAGTAATGATCTCGTTGCGCTTTTCCATATTATAAGCGCCAATGGATTCATAGATCGTTGCGCCGCTGTGCAGGTCATTGATGATAAACTGGCGAAGCTCTTCTTCTTTTTTTGTGATAATGCAGACGCGGCGTTTTACATTGTGATTGAAGATAAAATGATCCAGGATAATGCCATTAAAATAGGTTCCCAGGATACTTAAAACAACGGTTTTCTTGTCATATACTAAAGCAGCTGAAAGGGCAATGCACATGCCCGACAAAGAC
The DNA here is from genome assembly GCA_900543885.1 of uncultured Clostridium sp. Lineage (GTDB taxonomy): Bacteria > Bacillota > Clostridia > Lachnospirales > Lachnospiraceae > Enterocloster. Next base: position 14,923 of record UQTA01000017.1, on the reverse strand, counting down.
ATAGCTTTTCCAAGGTCCATATGGAGATATTTGTTCATGATCTTGGCAACGATATCCAGACCACCGGAGGAAGCATTGCGGTTAAAAAGGATGCCAAGACCGATGCTTACAACTAAAATATAGCAGAGAACGTCCAGTTCCTGACTGTCAGTTAATGAACCGAAATTTGGGAAGATCCTTTCAAAAAGGGCCAGAAAAAGAGGCAGTACAATACTGGTATATACAGTTTTAGCACCGAATTCCTTTCCGCAGGTGAAAAAGCCGATGATCAGTAAAAGTACGTTTAAGATCATGGTGATGGCGGAAAGAGGTAATGGAACAAAGTTAGATAAAATGATACCAAGACCGGAGATACTGCTTACGGAAGCATGGCTTGGCAGAAGAAAGAAGTACACAGCTCCGGCTACGATCGCCATGGCTGCTGTAAGGATCAGAGTTTCTTTGATCAGCTCTGTAACATGGTTGTTTGAACGGTTCATAACACACCTCTGTGGATTATTATTGATTACAGTTCAGTTAGGAACTGTAACATTACTGTACATGGATTTGCAACATTCATTTTACCATGGCTTGATTATTTTAGAAAGCGGGGATATACTCTTAGCAAAAAGGTTTTACATGCAGAGATCATTTTGCGAAAAGAGGAAGGAATATGAACATTCAGGTAAGAGCGTATACAGAAAAAGACCTTCCGGATATGATCCGTATCTGGAATGAAGTAGTAGAAGACGGAGTGGCATTTCCACAGGAAGAATTTCTTACAGAAGAGACAGGAAAAACATTTTTTGCAGAGCAGACTTATTCAGCGGTGGCAGAGGATGCAGAAACAGGAAAAGTCTATGGTCTTTACATCCTTCATCCTAATAATATCGGCCGCTGCGGCCATATCTGCAACGCCAGTTATGCAGTAAGCCGTGACAGCCGGGGACTCCACATCGGAGAAAAGCTGGTAAGCGACTGCTTAAAACAGGGAAAGAAACATGGTTTTGGCGTGCTGCAGTTTAATGCGGTAGTTGCCAATAATATCCATGCAAGGCATCTTTATGAGCGCCTTGGTTTTATCCAGTTAGGAGTGATCCCTAAGGGATTTCGCATGAAAGACGGACATTTCGAGGATATTTGTCCTTATTATCACGAATTATAGACGGTCAAAAAGTATTTTAAATAAATTCCCCTTTTCGGAAGACAGAAGAGAAGCGTTCAAACTGTCACCGAAAGGGGAATTTTTTATTGACGTAAATTTCTGCTTCCTTTTTCTTGGAAAAAAGATAATAAAAATGTATGATTAAGGTATATATGATTATACACCGATATTTTGGATGTGAAAAATATTTTTTTGATAGGGTTTATAAGGAGAAAAAATGGAGATACGTCAGTTTACTTATGTAAATATGGTAGCAGAATGCGGCAGCATGACCAAAGCGGCGGCAAAACTATTCATTACCCAGCCGGCGCTCAGCAATTATATCAGCAAACTGGAAGAGGAACTGGGCACAAAGCTGTTTGACCGGTCGGTTACACCGATGAAGCTGACTTTTGCCGGAGAAAAATATTTAGAGCATGCCAGAACGGTAATGCTGCAGATCGGCAATATGGAACGTGAGATACGGGATATTACTAACCACCAGACCGGCCGCCTGCGCCTGGGCTTCCCAAATGAACGCATTATCTATATGCTTCCGGCTCTGCTTCCTGTATTTCATGAAAAATATCCAGGGGTTCGGATTGAAACTAATAATGCTCCTGGAGTACGCCTGCTGGATTTTCTGGCAGCTGGAGATGTGGATTTTGTGTTTTTGCCTGGCTGGGAGAAACGAAAAGGGATCATCAGTCATCCAATTTCCCAGGAAGAACTGATCCTTGTGGCAAAAAAGGGCTATATTCCGGATGAATGTCTTTTAGATCCGAAAAAGCGGATTTTTAACTGGAATCATATTTCTGATTTCCCGCTGTTTACTTTGAAAAAGGGACATGCCCTGCGCAGCAGCCTGGATCTGCTCTGTGAAAGAACAGGAAAAACCCCCAATATTTACATGGAGACTCACAGCAATATGCTTTCCTGCCGTTTGGCGGCCCAGGGACTGGGCGTGGCACTGGTGCCGGAAATAAGCATGGAAATATTAAAGAAAGATCTGGATGCAGAGTGGTATCATCTGTTAGAATGTCCGGTAACCTGGGATGTAAATATCTATTACCGGGAAGATGCTTATCTTGGCACTATGGAACGTGATCTGCTCCAGATGGCAGGAGATGTGTTTGGAAAACGCAAACTGTGGAAAGGTGTCAGGAACCCGTAAAAAGGCCAAAACGGTTCATGAAACAGATTCTCAATAAGAAAAAGTGATAGCCCCCATTAGACAAAAGAAATTTTACCAAATCTCTTTCTTTTTTTATAATGAAGTCATGAAGGTAAGACAGCAAAACAACGAAAATGAAATGATAGAAAATGAACAATGTAAAGCAAAAACAGGCTGTCTTCAGAAAAAGAAAGGGGTTCAAAATGAAAGAAGAAAAAGGATTTTTATCTAACTTCAAGAAGATCGGGGGAATGGATCTTTGGATGTATGTGGTCTGTGCGATCCTCATCGGTGCTACAGTAGCTACCGGATCCATGAGCAATGACCTGATGGCTTACATCGCCATCTGTCTGTCTGTTTCCTTACTGCTTCACCGCATTGGAAAAGTGCTCCCAATCTGGAATACATATATCGGTGGTGGCCTGTTAATGGTATTCTTCGGAGCAGCTATTATCAAACAGTTCGGTTTGATGCCTGAAAGTTACATAACCATGATCAATGAGGTGACCAACGAGTCCACCAACACACTGACCGTATTTATCGTATTCCTGATCATGGGTTCTATTTTATCTTTAGACAGAGGTGTTTTACTTAGAAGCTTCGGTGGTTACATTCCGGCCATTCTTGGAGGTCTTGTGGGAGCTGCAGTTGCAGGAGCAGGCGTTGGCCTGATCTTTGGAGTCAGTCCTGTAGATGCCCTGATCCGCTATGTCCTTCCTATTATGGGAGGTGGAAACGGAGCCGGTGCCGTTCCTTTATCCCAGGTTTATGAACAGGTGACTGGAAAGCCGGCTGCTGAGTATTATTCTTTTGCTATCATTATTCTTACCATCGCAAACCTTATGTGTATCGTAGCTGGCGGCCTATTAAATCGTCTTGGAAAGGCAAGACCAGAACTGACTGGTGACGGAACTAATATTATGAAGATTGACCAGAACCTGATCAAAGAAGATGTTACTTCTAATATTACCATGGACGATATTTTAGGAACTTTATTATTAGGTGGTGCCTGTTATGGTGTAGGACGCTTGTTCAGCAAAGTCCTTCTTCCAACTGTCCTTGGTGCTCAGATCCACTCTTTTGCATATACCATTCTTGTTGTAGTTATTATTGCAGCATTAGGTATTGTGCCCCAAAATATCCGTGTAACTGCTAAGAAAATGCAGGAATTTATGACAGCCGTTGTGGCCATGATGACCATGGTGGGGCTTGGTTTTGACTTTAATCTGGGCGAATTGGTTTCTGCATGCAGCCCAAGCAATATTGCTATTGCTTTCTGCGTTGTGATCGGTGCTATCATCGGAAGTGCCCTGGTTGGCAAATTGGTTGGTTTTTATCCCATTGATTCTGCTGTTACAGCTGGACTTTGCATGGCAAACAGAGGCGGCGCAGGAGATATTGCAGTTTTAACAGCAGCAGACAGAATGGGCCTGATCAGTTATGCACAGCTGTCCAGCCGTATTGGCGGCGGCATTGTTCTGATCATTGCATCATTTGCGTTTTCTATTCTGTTGAAGTAAGGAGCGTCAGCAGACAGTAGAGCACACAGGTGCAGGGGAGATCCCGAGAGTACATTAAATATATAGGAGGCATAAAAAATGGGAAAATCACTTACAAGAAAGATCATTGAATCTCACTATGTATCCGGAAGCATGAAAGCCGGAGAAGAAGTTTTTATAAAAGTAGACCAGACACTGACACATGATATTAACGCAGTTATGACCTATCTGGCATTTGAGACCATTGGTCTGGACCGGATCCGTACGGAATGCAGCGTAAGCTACTTAGACCACAACCTTCTTTATGTGGATCATAAGACACCGGACGATCATATTTACTTACAGTCAGCAGCAGAGCGCTTCGGCGTCCATGTTTCCAGACCTGGAAATGGTATCTGCCATGCAGTCCAGGTATCCCGCTTTGGTGCTCCTGGAAAGGTAAGCATGGGCGGCGACAGCCATACACCTCACGGCGGTTCCATTGGCATGCTGTGTATTGGTGTAGGCGGTATGGACGTTGCAACAGCCATGACCGGCGTTCCTATGCGTTTAAAAATGCCAAGAGTCATTAAAGTCAATCTGACTGGTGCTTTAAAGCCAGGCGTCAATGCAAAAGAGGTTATCTTAGAGATGCTGCGCCGTGTGACCATTAAAGGCGGCCTTGGAAATGTATACGAATATGCCGGTCCTGGCGCTGCCACTTTGGAGGTGCCTCAGAGAGCAACTATTACCAACATGGGTGCAGAACTGGGTGCTACCACTTCCATTTTCCCGGCAGATGAGCAGGTACGCAAGTTTATGAAGTCCCAGGGAAGAGAAGATGAGTACAGTGAGCTTCTTCCAGATGAGGATGCAGAATATGATGAAGTCATTGACCTGGATCTTAGCTCCTTGCAGCCATTAGTAGCTTGTCCGCATCAGCCGGACAATGTAAAGCCTTTGTCAGAGGTAGAAAAACTCCCAGTGCAGCAGGTATTTATCGGCAGCTGTACCAACGCAAGTTATGCAGATATTGCAAAGGCAGCTCTGGTATTTAATGGTCATAAAGTCAATGATAATGTAAGCTGCACCTGTGCCATTGCTTCCAGACAGACCTACAAGGCGCTGATGGAAGACGGCTACATTGGAATGCTGATGGATGCAGGTGTGCGTATCCTGGAGATCGCCTGCGGACCATGCTGTGCCATTGGTCAGACACCAGCTACAGAAGGCATTGCCGTGCGCACTTCCAACCGTAATTTTAAGGGCCGTGCAGGAAATCCAAATGCAAAGATTTACCTGGTAAGCCCGGAAAGTGCTGCTGCAACCGCTATTATGGGTACTTTTGCCACAGCTGCGGACATTTTAGGGGACAAGATACATATTCTGGGAGAAGTACATGAAAAAGAAGAGTATGAGATTAATGACAACTTGATCATCAAACCTCTTCCGGAAGAGGAGGCAAAGAAGGTAGAGATCGTCCGTGGACCAAACATTAAGTTCCTGCCAATTCCGGAGGTTCCTGTACAGCACTTAAAAGTGCCGGTAAGCTTAAAAGGCGGCGACAATATTTCCACCGACGATATCACACCAGCCAGCGCAGAATTTTCCAGCATGCGTTCAAATATTCCGTTGATGTCCAAATACTGCTATCACAGATATGATCCGGAGTTTTCGGAAAGAGCAAGAGAAATGGGATCCAGCATTATTATTGGCGGTGAAAACTATGGTCAGGGTTCTTCCAGAGAGCATGCAGCCATCAATCCAATGTATCTGGGTGTAAAATGCGTTATCGCAAAGAGCATTGCCCGTATCCACAAGGGCAATCTGGTAAACCACGGTATCGTGCCCATGCTGTTTGCGGATCCGGCTGATTATGAGAAGATCGATCTGAGAGATGAGCTGGAGATCGAGAATTTCCTGGATCAGATTCCAACAAGGGAAGTAGAGGTAAAAGATGTGACAAAAGGCTTTACTTTTAAGACAAAGTTAGACCTGACAGACAATGAACTGGAGGTAGTGCTCTGCGGCGGCCAGTTACGGTATCTGAAGAGAGAGCTGGCAGAGCAGGGAGTGATTGAGAGAGAGTAATAAGAACATATAGATAAAAAATTATTATAAAAGCCATCGGCATGCAGACTGCACAGTCTGAAATGCCGGTGGCTTTTTAACTAAACGGACATGCCTGCTAACGCAGGCATCACCATTCATGAAAGCCGATTGCTCCGCACCTTTGGTGCTCCCGCAATCGTCGCCAGCATTCGCAATCCCCGCTATCGCGCTCCTTGCTCATATCGGCTTGCCCGTCCGATACCCGTGAATTCGCTCATGCAAGTATGGCTCATTCGCGGCTGCCGTCCGGGACTTTCATAGTAAATTAAATATCAGGTTTACGTTACTGTACATGAACAGTTTTTACATAAAAATATTTTACAAAAAGTAGGATATGAGCTACACTGAAAATGAAACCTCTATATATTAGTGCTATATGAAAATCAGGAGGCAGAAATGGAAAAATCACTGTATAGGAATAAAAAGCGCCATCATGTGGGGGATTTTGTGCTTTTATTTTTGACTGCTGTTTTATTTATTGCAGTATATACCTATATTTTGCAGAGAAATTACAGCCAGAATACACTGGATGCAGCGGTAGAGAGGGATATCGCGTGTTCTGATGCGATCCACAAAGTTGTTTCCAATCGATTTACCCAGGAAGATTTTTTAGAGATCAATACAAGAGAAGATATGGATTCTTCCCGCTATAAGCAGCTGCAGGAATCCTTAAATGAACTGCGTACCTTAAATTCAACCAGATACCTGTATACAGCCAAAAGAGGGGCAGACGGGAAGCTGATCTATCTGGTCGATGGCCTGGATCTGGGAGCAGATGATTTTGCTTATCCGGGAACTTATATTGAAGAAGAGATGATCCCCTATATTGAAAGTGCCCTTTCCGGGGAAACGATTTATTCGCAGGAGATCGTAGATACGACCTGGGGACACATTTTTACAGCCTGTTATCCAGTAAGGGCCAATGGAGGATCAGGTGATATCATTGGTGCGCTCTGTATGGAAATCGATATGGAATCATCTTATCGTTTCCTGGAAAAATCCAATCAGTCATCCATAGGAGTCGCATCCTTTGCCATACTGGTGGCAGTTCTTACGATGATCAGCTGGTATCTTGCTTATCAGAAGCAGAAAGAAAAAGACAGGATCCAGCATGAGGAACTGGAAAAGACAGCAGAGGCGGCGGAAGCTGCCAATAGGGCAAAATCTACCTTTCTGTTTAATATGTCCCATGATATCCGCACACCCATGAACGCGATCATCGGATATGCAGAACTGGCAGGAAAACATCTGTCAGATTCAGACAAATTAAATGAATATATTAAAAATATCCAGGTTTGCGGCAAAAAGATGCTGTCCATCATTGATAATGTATTGGAGCTGGCCCGTATTGAAAATAATAAAGCGGTTCTGGAGGAGAGCATTACCAAAGCAGATGACAGTCTGGATTCCTGTGTGATCATGTTCCAGAATTCCATTAAGGAAAAACATCAGGAACTGATCGTGGATAAGGAAATCCAGTATCCGTATCTATATATGGATAATGTCCATGTATCGGAAATTATTTTAAATATCCTGAGCAATGCGATCAAATATACGGGAGAGGGAGGAAAAATCTGCTGCTCCTTAAAGCAAAAACCCTATGAAAAGGAAGACTGGTGTCTGTTAGAGATTTCTGTTGCTGATAACGGGATCGGCATATCGGAAGACTTTCAGCAGCATATTTTTGAATCATTTTCCAGAGAAAGAACATCTACAGCCAGCGGGATCGAAGGTACCGGTCTGGGAATGGGAATCGTAAAGAAGCTGGTAGACCTGATGAAAGGAACCATAGAAGTAGAAAGCAAATTGGGAGAAGGTTCCACTTTTACAGTGCGTATTCCCTGTTTGATCGCAAAGCAGGAAGAAATTTCAGAAAAGCGTCTGATAAAAAAGGAAGACAAAAAGAGTTTAGCCGGAAAACGGATCCTTCTGGCTGAAGACAATGATATAAACGCAGAAATCGCTATGGAACTGTTAAAAGAAGAAGGTCTGATACTGGAGCGGGCAGAAAATGGAGTGATCTGCGTGGAAAAACTGGAGAAGGCACCGGAAGGTTATTATGATCTGATCTTGATGGATGTGCAGATGCCGGATATGGATGGGTATGATGCGACCAGAAAGATACGCAGACTGGATGACCCTGAGAAAGCGAAGATCCCGATTATAGCCATGACCGCCAATACCTTTTCGAAAGACCGTAAAATGGCGCTTTCGTCAGGCATGGACGATTATGTATCAAAACCGGTGGATATGAATCTGTTAGTTCCTCTTTTGGAAAAATATCTGGTAAAGCAGGAAAATTAGTTATTTTCTCTGGCTTTGTAATGCTTTAAGCGGTACAGTTTCATGGCAATCTCTACCAGAGAACGGTTGTCGTGGTCTGACAGATCCAGGTTTAATACCTTGCAGATCTTGGAATAGCGATATTTAATGGAGTTGTAATGGATATACAGTTTTTCGGCAGATTCTTTCAGATTCCAGCCGCACTGTAAGATCTCCTGAAGGGTAGGAAGCAGCTCCCCGTGATATTTTTTGTCATAATCTTCTAATGGCTGAATATACTGAACGCAAAGTTCCTCAGACTCCGGACTGTTCATGACGGGAGCCAACAGGCGGTAAAGACCAAGCCTGCTATAAAACAGAATACGGTCAAACCATTGAAGGGAATAACCAAGATTAATAGCTACTCTGGCCTCAGAGTAGCTTTTTGATATATCACGGATATTTTCGTAATACTGTCCGATCCCCAGAGTAATAGTAAAGGGACTTACGTGGGACAACTGGCTTTGCAGACGTTTGAAGGTTTGTTCTAACTGTTCTGAAAGCAGATCCCTGCTGTCTTTTGGAACAGAAATGATGAATACGATCAGGTCACTTTGGCGGAAATATTTGGCCTGTGGGAATGTCTGGTGCATTTCATGGATGGAGTTGCGGAAGATTAGTTCCGTTGCTTCCTCTAACATCCGGTTGGTATTGGAATCCAGGCGGTCGATAAAGTATTTCTTTATGTTATTGATATCAACAACTGCTGCCAGGCCGCCGTTGGTAAAGTCCCAGCCATAAAGTCTTGCACGGTTATGGATCTCAATATCTGCTTTTACGTTGTTTAACAGAAGGTCTTCTAAGAAGGAGGCCTTATATTTTTCTGCCATCTGCTGGTTGGCGATACGTATCTGGCTGTGAAGGATGAGAACGATACTGGCGTATTCCAGCGCGATCTGTACACTGCTTTCTTCGCCGGTCTGCAGAAGTCCTTTTTCAAAGAGAAGATAGCCGAAGGTCTCGTTTTTATTGGCAACGGCATAGTTGTCATACTGGTTTAAAAATTCACTGGAAATATTTTCCATATCCATGTCCTGAAGCTGGCGCATAAGAGGTGAATCTTCATCGGAAAAAAAGATATTTTTAAACCAGGTGTCCATAAAAGCGCAGGGGATACCGGTGAAACGGCGCAGTGTTTTTAAAATCTCCGGTACACTGTTGTTGTTAATGGCAAGTCCTAAAAATTCTTTATGGATCATATTTGCCTGGGTCAGAAGAAAAGACTGTTTGCTGATGATCTGGGTCAGGACCGGGTTGATGATATCTACAAAGGGATATGCTTCCGGAACAGAGATCAGAGGCAGGCATAATTCATCTGCCAGTTTTTTTGCACTTTCCGGTATCTCTGTCAGATAACGGTTTTCTTTGATGCCTATACCGGCTGCTTTTTTGCTGTTTAAAGTGCGCAGAAATTCAAGAAGATCCTTTTCTTCATGAAGCATGTATGCCGTAGTGATGACCAGTTCTTTGCCATTGAGCCAGTTGGTGCCATCCGGGGTATCGACGACTGTAACATTGGTCACATCATTGGAAAGTCCGTTTTTGCCTGCTAACAGCCGCAGGTCAGTGAAGTTGGGAAGCTTTAGAAAATCAGATATAGTCATAGTCATTCTCCTTATTGTCTGTCAGGTACAAATACAAGCGTCAGGTTATTATCTATTATATACAATGAAAGAGATAAATAACAACACTAAATGAAAAATATTGTCTTTGAAGTACAATGATTTTCAAAAATAGCAATGCTATAATGGTCCACAACATACAAGATGACTGGTGAAATGGTCAGAACTTGTCAGAGGAGGAAAATCTATGGACTATTTGGCAATTGCAAACGCCCCTGTTTTCTGGGTATTGTGCGGTATCACAGTTGTGATCTCCCTGGCTCAGGCACTGCTGTTTATGCGTCAGGCAAAAAAAGCGGCTGTTGAAGTGAATCTGGAGCAGGGACTGGCAAACAAGGCTTTTAAGATCGGCCTGATCTCAGCGATCGGACCGGCCTGCGGTGTATTTATTGTTATGGTTGGCCTGATGGCTTCCATTGGCGGACCTATGGCATGGCTGCGTCTTTCTATTATCGGTGCGGCAGCTACGGAGCTTTCGGCAGCAACCATGGGCGCCCAGGCAGCAGGTGTTGAATTTGGCGGAAATGGATACACATTGACGGTTATGGCTGTATCCTGGTTTGCAATGGCATTAAACGGTGCGGGATGGCTGTTAGTCAGCGGTACAGTTACACCGGCATTAGAAAAGTTAAGAGGTAAGTTAAGTGGCGGCGATGCAAAATGGCTGGCTGTTTTATCAGGAGCATGTTCCCTTGGTATTTTTGGTTACTTAAATGCAAATGAGATCAAAAAAGGTCTTGGAAGTACCATTGCCTGTCTGGCAGGTGCATTAAGCATGGTAGCGATCATGAAGCTGATCGTGCCAAAGCATCCCAAATTAGCAGAGTATTCTTTAGGTATCGCAATGATCATCGGAATGTTCTTTGCAGTGATACATGACCTGACGATCGCATAGGAGGGGCCGGATTATGAAAGATTATATGGCAGAATGGAAGAAAAACAGTATCCGCATTGGCGCACCTACCTGTATCCTGGCTGCGTTCACTGCATTTATCCCGGTATTATATCTGTGCAGCCGCTACAACTGCTGGCCAAATATTGAAACAGTCCTGGCAGCATGGGCAATGACTGCATTATCTTTTGGAGCTTTTTATATTGTAGAACCGATCTCTTACTATGCAGCTCTTGGTATGAGCGGTACCTACTTAGGTTTCCTTTCTGGAAACATTGGAAATATGCGTGTTCCCTGTGCAGCTCTGGCACTGGACGTAACCAAGAGCAAAAGCGGGACCATTCAGGCAGAAGTGGTTTCAACCATGGCCATCTGTGGTTCCATTATTACAAACCTGATCGCAACTACAGGCGCAGTTTTAGTTGGTTCGGCAGTAGTAGCCGTTCTTCCGGCTTTCTTAAATTCTGCATTAAAGAACTATGCGGCAGCAGCTATTTTCGGCGGAACTTTTGGGAATTTTGCTGTTAAATATCCGAAAGTAGCAGTATTTGGCCTGCTGATCCCGACTGTGCTTAAACTTTTTGTACCAGTACCAGCATGGATTGTGATCGTATGTGCTGTATTTGGAACTCTTGGAATGGCACGTCTGTTCTATGTCAGCGATCAGAAAAAAGAAGGCAAGGATGACGATTTAGCAAAAGAAGAAAAAATGGATGAAACCCCAGTGGGAGAGGAGATTTGCTGATTATGTGGAAAGAATGTAAAAATTTACAGGAATATATCGTAGGATTAAGAAGAGATCTGCACCAGATACCGGAGATTGGATTGAATCTGCCGGAAACCGCTGCCTATGTAACAGCAGAGTTAGATAAAATCGGTATTCCGTATGTATGCTCCAAAAAAGACAGCGGTATTATTGCTACGATCAAAGGCGGAAAACCGGGAAAAACCATCTGTCTGCGTGCAGATATGGATGCGCTTCCTATCAAAGAGGAAACAGGACTTCCTTTTGCATCAAAACATGAAGGCTGTATGCATGCCTGCGGTCATGATACCCATACAGCCATGCTTCTGGGCGCCGGAAAAGTACTCTGGGCTCACAAAGATGAGATCCTAGGAACCGTACGCCTGATGTTCCAGACCTCAGAGGAACAGTCCAGAGGCGCGGAAGTGATGATTGAAAATGGTGGTGTAGAAGGAGCCGATGCTGTATTTGGAACCCATATTGGTACGATCTTAGATAAGGCTATTCCAAGCGGAACGGTTATCGTTACTCCAGGCTGCTGCATGGCTGCTTTTGATAAGTTTGTGATCAAGGTAAATGGTAAGGGATGCCATGGTTCCACTCCTGAGAAGGGAATTGATCCGGTAAATATTGCAGCACATATTGTGATCGCTCTCCAGGCCATCACCACCAGAGAATTAAATGCTACCAAGCCTTTGGTTCTTACCATTGGAAAGATCCAGGGCGGAAGCCAGTATAATGTTATCCCTAATGAGGTAGTGATCGAAGGAACCATCCGTACACTGGAAGAAGAAGTACGCCAGTTTGCGGCAAAGCGCATTGGTGAGATCGCTCAGGCTACCGCAGCTGTATTTGGTGGAAATGTAGACTATGAAATGATCTGGGGTGCGCCGCCAGTGATCAATGACGATAAGATGGCAGCTCTGGCAGCAAAAGCAGCTAAAAATGTTTTAGGTGAAGATAAGGTGATCACAGAAGTAAAAGCGCCTAATATGGGCGGTGAAGATTTTGCTTATTATCTGGAGAAACTTCCAGGTGCATTTATGTTCTTAAGTTCCTCCAATCCGGCAAAGGGAACGGATGTGTCCCATCACAATCCAAAGTTTGATGTGGATGAAGATGTGCTTTGGGAAGGCGCTGCAGTATTTACAGCCATTGTGGAAGAGTTTTTGAAGTAAAATAAGGTTACTGTACATGGGGAGGGGGTGCGGACATATTGTAGTAGGAACCAAGGCACCGGAAGTTTGTCCGGTGTGTGCTCATCCACAGAGTTATTTTGAGGTTCATGCAGAGAATTATTAAAACAGAACGACAAACCTGTTTATTATCATTTGTAGCAAGAGAAAAAAACTGTGATCAAAAAGGTCTCCCAAAAGAGTGTAAAAGCTTTTTTGGGAGACTTTTCACTATGCACTGAGCGCATAGTGCATTTCCAAAAAATCATTGTACTTTTTTACATGAAATGTTTAAAATTTTATATACAGACTTAGAAGGACTGTTAGAGAATCAAAAGCAGTATTGACCTGAAGTTAACCTCAGGTTGAACAATATAAGGAAAATAGATACAGCAATGGAATATGTAACATTAAATAATGGAGTAAAAATGCCGATCCTTGGATATGGCGTCCGAAAGAATTTAACATGAAGGGAATCTTTGCGGCGCTAAAAGAAGATTATGCCGAGAAAAATAACGGTCTTGTTCCGTTGGAAATCTTAAAAGAGAGTGATCGTACGCAGGAAAAGGAATGCGGAGACGAATACTGTACCAGAGTAGATGGCAGTTTGCGGAAAAAGGAAATACCTGAGAAGCAGAAAACAAAATATGTTTTTGTTCCTGGAAAGATAGCGAAAAGTATTTTGATATCCTGTGGAGTCAGACTTGCTCCATTTGATATTGCTGAACTTCGTGAGATCATGTCTTACGATGAAATGGAACTGGATAAGATCAGGGGAAGGGGAGGAAAATAGCCTTGTTCTTGATTATGTACGACACAGATACAACCTTTAACTTTGTGATTGCCATGTTACAGTCACAGCTTTTCCATCTGCTTTGCGATAAGGCAGGTGATGAATATGGTGGAAGACTTCCAGTGCATGGGGAACCGGTAATGACAGCTGAATACAGACCTGTAGAATATGGAAAGGACTATGATGTTGTCAATAATTCTGATAAATTTCAACTATATATAGATGGAAAAGAGATTAAATAGTAATTTCCTGAAGGTAAGCTTTTTGTTAGATTTTTCAAAGAAAAATTATAGGATAACAATACATAGTTTTAACCATGATATTCTGAAAAATTTATAGGAATGCGCTATTGTTAAATTGACATAGAAATGTGGTAGAGTATAATTACAATTGAATACACTGAAAAATGGAGGAATTACATGAAAGTACATAAATATTGGTCAGTTGGAGCATTAATTACAATGTTTGGGACTTATTACACTGGATATAAAAAGCTAAAATCAAGTCATAAATACTTTGCTTTAAGTTCTATGTTATGTATGGTAATGGCGATATATACAGGTCATAAAATGATTGCTGGGAATAGAAAAGAAAAGGCAAAAAAAGAGAAAGCTACAGATAGGGAGGAATAAATAATGTTGGAAGTAGGAATTAAGGCACCTGATTTTGAGTTGCCCGATCAAAATGGAAAAATACATAGATTATCGGATTATACAGGAAAAAAAGTGATTTTATATTTCTATCCCAAGGATAATACAGCGGGATGCACGAAACAGGCATGTGGTTTTTCCGAGAGATACCCTCAGTTTACCGAAAAAGGTGCAGTTATTCTTGGAGTCAGTAAGGATTCTGTAGCGTCTCACAAGAGATTTGAGGAAAAATATGGATTGGCATTTACACTTTTAGCAGATCCAGAGCGAAAAGTTATTGAAGCTTATGATGTATGGAAAGAAAAGAAAAATTATGGCAAAGTCTCTATGGGAGTAGTAAGAACCACATATCTTATTGATGAACAGGGGGTTATTATAAAGGCAAATGATAAAGTCAAGGCTGCAGATGATCCTGAAAATATGCTTAAGGAATTAGATGAATGAAGATAATATTATCCCCTGCTAAAAAGATGATTATAGATACTGACAGTATTGAACCGGATGCATTGCCTGAATTTATTGAAAAGACGACAGAGATACAAAGTTGGTTGAAAAGTAAGTCAAAAGAGGAACTGAAAGGCATTTGGAAATGTAATGACAAGATTGCAGAACAAAATTTCAATAGATTGGGAAATATGAATCTTTATCAGATGCTCAGTCCGGCTGTTTTATCATATGAAGGAATTGCTTTTCAATATATGGCACCATCTGTGTTTGAAGATATGCAGCTTGAGTATGTGCAAAATCATTTGAGAATATTGTCTGCATTTTATGGTGCTCTGAAACCAATGGATGGTGTGACACCTTATCGTTTGGAAATGCAGGCAAAGATCAGGA
>UQTA01000016.1 GCA_900543885.1 uncultured Clostridium sp. | reverse complement strand
CTTGATTTTGCGAGAAGATTTTTTGTCAGTTGTGCCCAAATTTTTGAGGCGTACGCGGTGCGTACGTTGATAAAATTCGGGTGCGACTGGCGGAAAATCGGCCGCAAAAGCAGGTGCATGAAAGATTACGAGAGTACATCTTACAAAAAGGGGCCGTGCAAAACAGCTTTTATACTGCTATTTTGTCACAGCCCCTGTAAAATTACAGTTCAGCCTTGAATCTCAAACTTGCTTAAGCATTATTTTCGCCGTTCTTAGCAGCCTGCTGCGCTTTGTATCTGTCAAGAAGCTTATTGATCCTCTTAGTAGGTGTCAGCAGATCGCTTAAGGATGCATCATGGTTCAGGTTATCAATGATAAGGGCAATGTACTTGCTCATATCTACATCAATATAGTATGGTCTGCTTAACAGATCCGGAGTCTGGTATACCAGGTTGGTAGTAAGGATACGGTCGATCAGCCCATCCTGATAATACTGGTCAAACTTTGCAAGTCCGCCGGTAAACAGACCGAATGTAGCACAGATGAATACTTTTCTTGCCTTTCTGCGCTTTAACTCTTTGGCAACATCTAACATGCTCTCGCCGGAAGAGATCATATCATCAATGATCAGTACATCTTTTCCTTCTACGCTGGAGCCTAAGAATTCATGAGCAACGATAGGGTTTCTGCCGTTTACGATCTTGGTATAATCACGGCGCTTATAGAACATACCCATATCCAGTCCCAGCATATTTGCAAAGTAAATAGCACGGCTGGTACCGCCTTCATCCGGGCTGATGACCATCATGTGATCACTGTCGATCTGTAAGTCAGGCTCATTCTTTAACAGATGCTTTAAGAACTGATAGATCGGCTGTACAGTCTCAAATCCCTTTAACGGAATCGCATTCTGTACTCTTGGGTCATGTGCATCAAAGGTAATGATATTTTCCACGCCCATATTTACAAGTTCCTGAAGAGCCATTGCACAGTCTAAAGACTCTCTTCCGGAACGTTTATGCTGACGGCTTTCATACAGGAATGGCATGATCACATTGATCCTGCGGGCCTTGCCTGCTGCTGCAGCGATAATTCTCTTTAAATCCTGAAAATGATCATCTGGAGACATATGATTGGTCATTCCAAACAGTGAATAAGTCAGACTGTAATTACATACATCTACCATAATATAGAGGTCATCACCTCTGACAGACTCTTCAATTGTTCCTTTTCCTTCACCGGAACCAAATCTTGGTGTGTTTGCTTCCAGAATATAGGAATCTCTCTGATATCCGGAAAATGCGATAGTTGATTTATGTTCGCTTTCTCTCTCTCTTCTCCACTCTACCAGATAATCGTCCACCTTTTTTCCAAGACCTGTGCAGCTCTTTAAAGGAATAAGGCCTAAAGGACCTACCGGAATTGTTTCAATGATTTTTTCCTCATATAACATGATCTTTATCCTCCTGTTTTAACCGGCATTACTTTGTTATCTCATACGAATGCCAGCATATATCTTTATACCATTTTTCGTTTGTATCCGTCAAGGTATCTTAAGGGTTATCTTTTTAACAGACGGATATCTGTGCCATAAAGAGGGATAATACGATATCGCATGATCCTTGAAGTCACACGGTCTGTATATGAATCCCTCAGCTGGGTCAGGGAAAGATTGGTGGAAATAATGGTGGAACGGTTCATATTCATACGCTCATTGATGCAGTAAAACAGCTGGGAGGAAGTAAAACTGTTGTTCAACTCTGTTCCCAGATCGTCAATGATCAGCAGGTCACATTCTAAGATATAGCGATATGTGTCCTTCATCTCTTCCGTCTGATCGTAGTCAAATTTATTTTTTGAAAATACATCAAACAGATCTCCTGCGGAAAAATAAATAACAGAATGATAACTGTCCATCAGCTTTCTTGCAATACAGTTGGTAAGAAACGTCTTTCCAACACCTGTGCTTCCCGTAAATAACAGGTTATCGTGTTCGCTATCGAAGTTTTCCACAAATTCCATGCAGCTTCTTACCACTCTGCGCATATAATCTGCATTTGTCATGCCGATCTCCGGAATGATCTGACTGTTGTCATAATATTGAAAAGACAATTTATCAAAATTTTCCTGCTCCAGCACCCGCTCCAGATTAGACTGCGCATATAAAAGTTTCATCTGGGCCCGCAAAAAGCAATGGCATTTGTGTCCATCCACCCATCCAGTGTCTTTGCAGTCTTTGCAGCGGTAATGAAGTTCCAGATAATCATCTGGAAAACCGGCGGCCTTGATCAGAAGGGCTTTCTGCTCTTTCAGATCTGCCAGCTTTTCACGAAGCTCATAAATGGCATCCTGACTGCCTTCCAATATTTTTCTTGCGCAGGCAACAGAACGCTCCGCAATCTCTGCTTCCAGTTCCTTTACAGCCGGAACCTTTTCATATACCTCTTTCTTCCTGGCTTCCTGGCTGTGCTGGTTTTCCATTTGCTGTTTTCCATATTCTCTCATAATGGCGTCGTACTGGGAATTACTTAGTGCCATAGGTCGTTCTCCTTATGATTAGGCTAATCATTTATTTAGGGCTATCCATCCATTCCTTTACATTTTGAAGCATCAGGGCATCATAATCTGTATCCCGCTGCTTAAAATTATGGAACTGGTTATTGGAAGTTTTACGGTTATTCTGAGAATCGTTTACTGCATTTCCATAGCTCTGGAACCTCTTTGCCGCACTGCTTGCCCGTTCTGCCCTGCGGGCATCCATACCTTTTACATCTTTCAGGGTTTTTACACCTGCTTTTTTCCAGTCAGTAAGAATAGAATCTGCGTACTGAAAGCTTGGCGTGTGAATGGCGTTGATCGTACGGCTGCAGGCTTCTAGTACAAGTTCCCGGTCAAAGCCATAATCCTTAAACCATTTCTCCATCATTTTCTGCTCCGGCACTGCAGGTTTACGGCTGTTTAAGCCAAATGCTTTCATCACTGCAAATGCATCCTTTGTATAGGAAGTGCTGTATTCCTGAGCTTCTTGGGCTGTGCGTATTCCTTTTTCATGCCAGTTTAAAGCAACTGTCTCCAGATAGCGCACGGACGTATGACCATTCTGAGCGCAGTATTCTGCCAGATATTCCAACAAACCAATATTCATACCAAGGGTATCATAAAGATAAGCAAATACCTGACAGTCCCTGGGAGTAAAAGCTTTGTTTAAATACTTCTGAGCAATATACAAAAGCTGTGAAAATTCCTCATTTTCATTTAAGCGGCTTACCTGAGCAGCTGAATAGGCAGGAGCCGGTATCTGGGCTGCAGCCGTTTCTTTTGATGCTGTGGGCATCACTTCCAGATCTATATGCCAGTTAGCTGTATTTTCTTTTGTCACTGTATTCTCCTGTACAGTCTCCAGCACTCCGGCTTTCTGCCAGTAATTAACCGCTCTGCGTACATCTGCTTCTGTATGATTTAAGGCATCCGCGATCTGTTCTAAAGTCAGATCTTCCTCATTCTGATGGCGAAGTATGTAAAGATATACTTTTACATACTCTCCGTTGGCAGCTGCCATATGATCATCAATAAATGTATCGGCTACAGCGGTTACCCCTATGCTTAGCCGGTCCTTAAAAATCCTGCTCATCCTTACCACTCCTCATTGTTTTCATCATAACACATCCACATAAAAAAGAAAACAGGTGCATTTTTACACATCCACAAATGTGGATATTGTGGATAATGTGGACAGCCCTCTTGGTTCTCCCTGCTGTTCCACTGACATACACCTGTCTTCTCCGCATAAAACCTCAAATTTCTAAATCATGCGACATTTTTTTATGTTAATCTGGAAATCCACATTTTTTCTTTCTGGAAAATGTTGAAAACATTGTGGATATTGTGGATAAATCACTCTCCAAGAAGCTTTTCTCCCACTCTTACTATATCTCCAGCCCCCATAGTTATCAACACATCACCCTGCACACAATGTTCAAGGATAAATGTTTCGATTTCATCAAAAGATGGGATATAGTGAGCCGGCGTTCCCAGTTTTTCAATTTTTGAAGCAATGTCAGCAGAACTTACACCTAAGGTATCTGTCTCTCTGGCTGCATAAATGTCTGCCAGAATGACCTCATCTGCTGCAGAAAGAGCCTGGGCAAATTCGTCTAAAAATGCCTTTGTACGTGTGTAGGTATGAGGCTGGAACACACACCATAATTTCTTGTGCGGATAGTTCTTAGCTGCCGACAGTGTTGCCGTGATCTCCTGTGGATGATGCGCATAATCGTCAATAATCGTCACGCCGCCGATCTCGCCTTTTTTCTCAAATCTGCGATCCGTCCCTTTAAAGTTTCTAATACCTGCCATAATAGCATCAAAGCCAATTCCAAGTTCCATGGCCACTGCGATTGCTGCCAGAGAATTGTATACATTATGCTCACCGGTTACACCTAAGGTCACACGGTTCACTACTTCTCCCTGAACAACCAGATCATAAGACGGTCTTGCAAATTCATCATAGGTGATATTTTGGGCAGTATACATGCTGGAAAGGTCTTTTCCGAAAGTTACAATACGGCATGGCAAGCCGGATGTGATCTCGTTTATATTTTCAATCCCGCTGTTAATAACTAAAAGGCCGCCTTTTGGAAGTTTTTCTGCAAATAAGCGGAAGGAATGACGGATATCGTTAATATCTTTGAAGAAGTCTAAATGGTCTTCTTCGATATTTAAGATCACTTCTATCGTTGGATAGAAGGACAGGAAACTATTGGTATATTCACAGGCTTCTGTTACAAACAGTTCTGGTCCTCCCACACGGATATTGCCGCCGATATCTTTTAAAATGCCGCCTACGGAAATGGTGGGATCTGTATCAGCTGCTAAAAGGATATCCGTGATCATGGATGTGGTTGTGGTTTTTCCGTGAGTTCCAGAAACTGCAACTGATTCTTTGTAGTTGCGCATTAATTCGCCTAAGAGTTCCGCTCTTGTAAGCATAGGAAGGTCCTTGTCTTTAGCTGCCTTAAATTCCGGATTATCCGGATGGATGGCCGCTGTATAAACCACTGCCTGGATACCTGGTTCTGCTTCGATGTTAGACGCTTTCTGACCGTAATAAACTCTGGCACCTTTTTCTTCCAGATGACGGGTCAGAGAGGACTCTTTTGAGTCAGAACCGGTAATGGTGAATCCTTCTTCTAACAGGATCTCAGCGAGGCCGCTCATACTGATGCCGCCAATGCCGATGAAATGGATATGGATCGGGGTCGTAAAATCTATTTGATACATAGTGGGTCCTTTCTTTGCACTTCTCTGTCTGCTGACGCAGACGGGTTGTTCGTTAATGGGCTTGAAAAAATAAATGCCCATTACATTATAACCACATTTATTCTGAAATGCTACTGGATTTTCTGCTGAATACAATGCCCGCCTTATGCATTGTTACTATTCATGCGTTGCATGACCAGCAACGGAATTTGCCGTGGCTTCGCATTTAAATACGGCAAATTCCCGCTGCCACTACGTTATCGTACGGCACTTTCGGTTTCCAAAGTCCCTACCCATGTACAGTAACTATGCATTTTTCCCTTGCACACATTAAAAAACTTGCTGTTTTCCAGATTTATGCTATATTAAACTTGAACGTTATTCTTAGGAAAATGTATCATTATCAGACCCTCTTATAAATTATATACTTTGCAGGAATTCGCCCGTGCAGACCTTTTTAGGCTGTAACCAGATGTTTTTGCCTGTACCATGTATACAATTTTATTCCACTTATTTTCTATGATCTTATGGTCTGAAACTGAACTTTTTACTCTTAAGTTTTCGTTCATTGTATCCTCATAATCAATTAAATAAAGGCTGCAAAACAGGGGGCACGGGTGAATTGGCTGGCTGACTGTCTTTATCCGGTGCCGTTTTATCAGCGAAAAGGAGAACACAATGAAATCAACAACTGCAAATCCTGTAACTTCTGAAATGTCCCGTTCACGGACCACCTTTATGGTGAAGTTAGCCCTGATGGTTGCCATTATCTTTGTCATGGCATTTTCACCTCTTGGTTATCTGCGTACCCCGGGACTTACCATTACTTTTTTAACAGTGCCTGTAGCTGTAGGAGCTATTATCCTTGGTCCAACAGCAGGTGCTATCTGCGGCGGTGCTTTCGGTCTGACCAGCGCGATCATGGCTCTCACCGGCGGTTCTGCTTTCAGCGCAGCTTTATTACAGATCAACCCTTTTGGACTTTTATTTACCTTACTGGTTCCACGTATCCTGGAAGGCTGGCTCTGTGGTCTGATCTTTGCTGCGCTTAAGAAAGTTTCCAAAAACGGAGCATTTATTATTGCAAGCCTTTCCTGTCCATTATTAAATACCTTATTATTTATGAGCTCTCTGGTACTGTTCTTCTTCCATACAGACTACATCCAGCAAATTGCTTCAGGCCTTGGTACTTCTAACCCATTGTTCTTTGTCATCCTGTTCGTAGGTGTTCAGGGCGCAATTGAAGCAGTTGTCTGCACCATTCTTGGAAGTGCTGTTTCCAGAGCACTGGCAGCTGCATTAAAAAGATAAAATAGTATTTTAAACTATATAAGGAGTTTATTAACTATGAAATTATTTCCGCCTTTAAAAGAAATATCCATTACAGAAATAGACGGTCTGCGCATTGGAAATGCCCAGAATCTGGATGCTATGACCGGTGTTACTGTGCTGCGCTTTGACGAAGGGGCTAAAGTCGGCTGTGATATCAGCGGCGGTGGTCCTGCTTCCAGAGAAACACCTCTTGCCTCTCCTGTTACCGCTGATAATCCTATTAACGCCATTGTATTATCCGGCGGCTCCGCTTTTGGACTTGCAGCCAGTGACGGCGTTATGCGCTATCTGGAAGAACATGGAATTGGATATGAGACTGGTTTTGCAAAAGTGCCGTTAGTCTGCCAGTCCTGTATTTATGACCTGGGTATTGGCCGGGCAGATGTGCGGCCGGATGCTGCCATGGGATATGCCGCATGTGAAAACGCAGAAAGAAACCAGCCTGAAAGTGGGATCATAGGTGCCGGTACCGGAGCCAGTGTAGGAAAGATCTGCGGGCGGGAATATGCTGCAAAAACCGGTCTTGGAATCTATGCGGTCAGCGCCGGAAAACTTAAAATTGCTGCTGTTGTGGTTTTAAATGCTCTGGGTGACATTTATGACCCATCTACCGGTCAAAAGATCGCCGGACCGAAGCTGCCAGGTATAGATGGCTTTGCAGACTCCAGGGAAGAGCTTTATAAATTAAGTCAAAAAACGGATCTGTTTGAGGCTAAAAATTCCAATACAACCATCGGTGCCATTATCACCAACGGTGATTTTTCCAAAGCTGAATTAAACAAAATCGCTTCTATGACCCGCAGTGCCTATTCCCGCTGCATCAATCCAGTAGGAACCATGGCAGATGGTGATTCTATTTATGCGGCCTCCTGTGGTCTTAAAGTGCCTGCAGACGTAAATATGGCTGGAACACTGGCTGCCGAAGTAATGGCAGAAGCGATCCAGGTGGCAGTAAACGCCGTAAAATAGAAATACAGCAGCATAAGACGCAAGGCTGAACTATAACAAATTTTCTTAACGATAAAAAACCTGTAAAAGCAATGTATTATTGCCTTTACAGGTTTTTTCTTGTTATTTCACATTATTTATGTGGAAATCTCAAATTTAACCAAATCAGGGAAGTCCCCTGCTTCAATTGCGAAAAGCAATAAGCAGGGGTGGGGACTTGCTTGTATCAGGAGGGGTGCAAGCCCCTTCTGATAAGCTGCGCAGCAGCTATTTGGTTATGAGCAAGTAGCGAAGCGGATTGCGAATATCCTTTAACTTTTTAATCATCCTCTTCCGATGCCAATTCTGTTGTTTCCTCCTTAGGAGGCATGATCATAGAAAATGCGATAAATCCAATGAATGCTGCTACCAGACCTGGAATGATTGGCTGGCTGAATTTGATTCCAAACAGTACACCGCCGGAAATATGCTCCAGATAAACAACTACAACCGTTCCTGCGATCAGAGATGCAATAGTTCCGGCCTTGGAAGCTTTCTTCCAGTAATGTCCCATTACATATGGGAAGAAGGAACCAGCTGCACGTAAGGTGAAGCAGAACATCAGGATTGAAACAATGCTCTGGGTATTAAACAGTGCAATGAACATAGAAGCAACGCCAACCAGGCACATAACGATCTTTGTTACCTTCATAACAGACTGGCTGGAAGCATCTGGCTTTAACACTGCCTTGTAAATATCATTTGCAAAAATGGAACCAGCACCTAAAAGGTCTGAGTCTGAACTGGACATAGTTGCTGAGATAATACCTGCAAAAAGCAGACCACAGATCAGTGCCGGCATGGTATTCATAGCCAGTACAGGAAGAGCGTAACGGGCACCTACAGAAGCAAACTGTTCTGCACTGAACTTACCCATATTGATCAGCGCCAGTGTAATGATACCTAAAATAGTAGGAATAAATGCATAAATAAAATTAACAAGAGCTGCTAACCATGCACCGCCTTTTGCTGCCTTTTCATCTTTAGCTGCATAGAATCGGGATACTGCTTCCTGTCCAACTGAGAAAGTTGCCGTATACATGATTACAAGAGAAATAATGCCAAACAGGTCATAACCTTTAAACATACTTAAGGTTCCTGGTTCAATATTGGCAGTTACATTGCTCCAACCACCTGCATAATTCATTGCAAAAGGAACAGCAATGATCATACCAATGACAATAAGGAAAACCTGTACAAAGTCAGTCAGCGTAACACTCCACAGACCTCCCATGATAGAGTATACAGTAACAACAACTGCCACGATCACCACTGCCATCTGGTAGTTAATATTCAACATAGTGGAAAGGATAACGGCTGATGCGATAAACTGTCCTGCTGTCAGTCCTACTAATGGAAGCAGCATGATGATTGCTGTAATAAGACCACATTCTTTTCCGTAACGTCTGCGGAAATATTCAGGAACTGTTTTTACCGTGGCTGCACGGAACTTTGGTGCAACAAAGCTCAGGATAATAAACGCAATACCCATGGTGGTAATATACCAGGAAGCACTTAATCCAAAACCGGACATACCATTTTGTACAACGCCCAAGGAACTGCCGCCGCCGATTTCTGTTGCAGCCAGTGTGCCTGCCATTAAAAGAGGACCTAAACGTCTTCCTGCTACCATAAAGTCTGTATTGCTGGTGATCTTAGTAGAAGAATACCAGCCGATCCAGAGCATGAACAGGAGATACACAACTACGATGACTGTTACAATGATGTTAGTACCCATACACATTTCCTCCTATGTGCGTCCTTTATAAGGACTTTTTTTTATGTTTTTATATTAGCACAATCTGTTTCTGTTGTAAATATAAAAATTATATTAAATTATATAAATTTAAAATAAAAAATAGCCCCCTGACGGCTCAGCTGCATAATGTAGGCTGCAATTTCCAGTCCAGCCTGGCGGCCCTCCCGGCGGCGTTCCATCAATTTTCTGTTATAACCGATATTTATGTTAAGCACTACTGTTTCCAGCTCCAACGCGGCATGTTCTGATAGGTTCTGGTATTTTTACAGGAATCCCACCATAAAGAAAATCTTCCCTTGTGAGCGCTGAGTACACATTCGATACATAAAAGAGATCGCGCAGCGGGATATTGGGATTTTCTCCTTGTCTGAAATCCTCTCTGCTTTTGTTTTGGGTTTAAGCATTGAAGATTTCTAAGATTGTTTTCACAAAAGAAAATGGCGAATGCCTGTAGAAATGTCAGAAACATCATGCTCTGCTTTTACTATAGCATGAAACTTTTTCTTAGGAAAGGGGGGTATTAAAACGACTATATGGGCACTATCGGTTCCAAAAGTGCCTGCCCATGTGCAGTAACAGAAAACTTCCTTAATTTTTCTAAAAAGGCTGCAAAAAGGATTTCTCCTTCTTACAGCCTTTCGCTTATCTGTTTTATGCTATTTTTAGGAAAACTTATTTATTTCCCTTCAGATATTCATCAATACCTCTTGCGCCTGCTTTACCAGCTTCCATTGCAAGGATAACAGTTGCTGCGCCAGTTACAGCATCACCGCCTGCGTATACGCCTTCCTTGGTGGTCTTGCCGTTGGTTTCGTCAGCAATGATGCATTTCCACTTGTTGGTCTCCAGACCTTCTGTTGTAGAAGAGATCAGTGGGTTTGGAGAAGTACCAAGGGACATGATAACAGTATCTACATCGATGGTGTAATCAGAACCTGCTACTTCTACTGGTCTGCGGCGTCCGGAAGCATCTGGCTCGCCCAGTTCCATCTTGCGGACTACCATACCGGTTACCCAGTCATTTTCATCTGTTAAAATCTCTACCGGATTGGTCAGAAGGTCGAAAATAACGCCTTCTTCTTTTGCATGATGAACTTCCTCTGCACGGGCAGGAAGCTCTGCCTCACTTCTTCTGTATACAACATGAACTTCTGCGCCCAGACGAAGAGCTGTTCTTGCAGCATCCATTGCTACGTTTCCGCCGCCTACGATGGCAACTTTCTTGCCTAAGTAAATAGGAGTATCATAATCATCACGGAATGCCTTCATCAGGTTGCTTCTGGTCAGGTACTCATTTGCAGATAATACGCCATTTGCATTCTCACCTGGGATACCCATGAACTTAGGAAGTCCGGCACCAGAACCAATAAATACAGCCTTAAATCCTTCCTCTTCCATCAGTTCGTCAATTGTAACAGACTTACCGATGATAACGTCTGTTTCGATCTTAACGCCTAATTTCTTAACGTTCTCAACTTCCGGACGTACGACTCTGGTCTTTGGAAGACGGAACTCAGGAATACCATAAGTAAGAACGCCGCCTGGCTCATGAAGTGCCTCGAAAATGGTTACTTCATATCCCAGTTTTGCAAGGTCGCCTGCACAGGTCAGACCGGAAGGACCAGAACCAATAACTGCTACCTTGATGCCATTGGTGGTCTCTGGCTTAGCCGGTACAACACCATTTTCTCTGGACCAGTCAGCTACGAAACGCTCCAGCTTACCAATGGAAATAGGATCGCCCTTAAAGCCGCGGATACATTTTCCTTCACACTGGCTTTCCTGAGGACATACACGTCCGCAGACTGCAGGCAGTGCACTGGATTCAGCGATGGTTGCTGCTGCGTCTTTGAATTTGCCTTCTTTTACTTCTGAAATAAATTTAGGAATGTTAATGGATACAGGACAGCCCTTTACACACTGTGCATTCTTACAGTTTAAGCAGCGGGTTGCTTCTTCCTGTGCTTCTTCCTGGTTATATCCAAGACATACTTCCTCAAAATTAGTAGCTCTTACCTTTGGATCCTGTTCTCTGACAGGTACTCTCTTTAATACGTCCATTATTCTTCACCTCCGCAGTTTCCGCATCCACCGTGATGTGTCTTGCCTTCCTGGAATTTCAGGATTGCACGGCCTTCTTCTGTCTTATACATCTGCTGACGTTTCATAGCCTGATCAAAATCTACCAGATGTCCGTCAAACTCAGGTCCGTCTACACATGCAAACTTCACTTCACCGCCTACAGAAACACGGCATGCTCCACACATACCTGTTCCGTCTACCATGATCGGGTTCAGGCTGACGATAGTTGGGATTCCCAGCTCCTTGGTCAGCTTACATACGAATTTCATCATGATCATTGGTCCGATGGCAACACATACATCATACTTCTTGCCCTGATTTTCAACCAGATCCTTGATAACCTCAGTTACCATGCCTTTGCGCTCATAAGAACCATCATCTGTGGTTACATACAGATTTCCTGCAACTGCTCTTAACTTATCTTCCAGAATTAAAAGGCTCTTTGTCTTAGAACCTTCGATTACATCTACATCGATTCCATGCTCACGCATCCATTTAACCTGCGGATAAACAGGAGCGGAACCAACACCACCTGCTACAAACAGGTATTTTCTCTTCTTTACTTCTTCCAGATCTTCTTTTACAAACTCAGACGGCTGTCCTAAAGGACCTACGAAATCCTGGAAATAATCTCCAGCCTTCAGCTCTGCCATACGCATGGTAGAAGCGCCTACGATCTGGAATACAATGGTTACCAGACCCTTCTCACGGTCAAAATCACAGATGGTCAGCGGGATTCTCTCTCCAACCTCATCTATCTTGACGATAACGAATTCTCCCGGCTGACAGGCTCTCGCTACGCGAGGTGCTTCCACATCCATCAGATAGATCTTGTCTGCCAGACATTCTGCATTTACAATCTTGTACATAGTTTCCCTCCTAAAATGTTTTATGTGCCCTCAGAATCTCTTGCACTTTATGATTACGAAAAGATTTCGAGAATACATTTGCGTGTCCAATGGACATTTTTTATTAATACTCTATTATAGTTCAGGCAGATTACTCTATCCTGATACTATAACCTCTTTCCCAGGTTTCCCATGCATTTAAGCTCTGGACTCCCTGTCTGTCTTTTAACTCTCCGGTAAAATCCTTTGAGTCACACACTCCATACCATGGCTCCAGACATACGAAAGGATGCGTCTTTTCCATAGTCCAGACTCCTACAAAAGGAAATCCATCGCATATTAATGTAACATATGGTTTTCCATCTGTCAAAAGTCCTACACTGCTTACTTGTCCTTTGTCAAACATATAGGTCAGTGCTGTATCAAAAAATCCTGGTGTTACAGGAACTTTTCCATCTGTAAGTTTTAAATCTCCCTGAAGAGCACTTTCTTCATATCCGTCTGCATCTGGTGCCTGGTAATGAAGGCTGTCCTGATATTTTCCTGCTAATGCTCCTTCTTTATTAAATACAAGTGTATAATCGTAAATATTCTTTCCTTCAGGGACCTGGAAAGCCGGATGACCGCCGATCATAAATAACATTTCTTTTCCATTTAGATTGGTCACTTTCCAGGAAGTTTCAATCACACATCCTTTTAAACGATGTGTGACCTCCAGTTCAAAGTGGAATGGATATTTTTCCATCGTTTCCGGTGTATCTTTTAATACGTATGTACATTCATCCATATCACACAGCACAGGCTTAAAATCCATGTCTCTTGCAAAGCCATGAGGTGTAATATTGTATTCTTTTCCTTCGTAGCGATATTTTCCGTCTACAGATTTTCCAATAAATGGAAAAAGAATCGGTGAATGTCTGTTCCAAATAGCAGGATCAGCATTCCACAAAATTTCCCTGTCTGCTTTTTTATCATAAATCCTGGAAAGCTGGGCACCATGACGTTCAATGGTGATCAGAAGTTCTTCATTTTCCAGTGTAAAAACAGTTCCGTCACTTTTCATTTTTGCTCCTCTGTTATATTCCATGATCATTGTTTCATTTTTTTGTTATACTTGTTTCCTTTTGTAAATCTCCGGCGTATAACACAGGCTAAAATATGTCTGCTCTTCTCCCTCTTCTACCATTTCCCAGTCAGGGGATCCGGCAAGATCTGCAGGAAATTTTACATCTGCATCATATTCATAATCAATATGTGTCAGATAAACAGCAGTGCAGTGCTCGAGAAGCTGCCTGAAAATGCTTTCTCCCCCGATCACATACACATCTTCTGCAGGAAACTGTTTTAAATATTCCAGTGTTTCCCCTATACTGTGACAGACAACCGCCCCTTTTATCTTATAAGAGGGATTTTCTGAAAGCACTACATTTATGCGGTTTCCAAGAGGCTGTCCTCCCGGAAGTCCTTCCAGCGTCTTGCGCCCCATAACTACTACTTTTCCCTGGGTTTCTTTTAAAAAGCTTTGCTGTACTGCTGGAATTGTCACTAATGGCTGTGCGCCTCTGCCAATGGCTCCATTATTATCTGCTGTTACAAGAAATTTCATCTATCCTGCCTTTCATAAATCCTGAATTCATAGTCCATAGCCGGCTGTTCTCCTTCTGGTCCATTGGTGAAACGTTCACTGGCTGATACCAGTTTCCATTCCCTTTCTGCTTCCAGATCCGGCAGATAGGTATCTGCTTTAAATGTATGATAAATATGGGTAATATAGGCTTTTTCACACCATGGCAAAAACGCTTTGTAGATCATGCCGCCGCCAATGATAAAAACATTCTCTTTTGAATACTGTTTCAATATTTCAAGTGTTTCCTCTACGCTGTGGCAGACGATCACACCTTCTGCTGCAAAGTCCTGATTTTGCGTAAGGACAATGTTCACACGGTTCTTTAATGGTTTTCCTCCCGGAAAGCTTTCCAGTGTTTTTCTGCCCATAACCACTACTTTTCCCTTTGTAGTTTCACGGAAATATTTCATATCACCAGAAATATGTGCCAGCAATCCACCATCTTTTCCAATTCCCCAGTTTTCATCTGCTGCTGCGATCAGATTCATTTATAAAACCCCTTGTCTATTTGTCTATAATTTCACTGTCAGAAGAATTATAACACGTAGTCTTAAAAATTGGAAGATATCAATACTTTTTCAACCTTTTTTCTACTTATTACTGTACTGCCCCGCATCAATTTGCTATACTAATGGAATGAGCGCAAAAGAAAAGCAAGCGGCTGCGAAGCAGACATTTGCTTTTCCTGCGCCATTAACGAATGGACCGTCTGCGCAAGCAGACAGTAGAGTGCGTCAGCACGTGTCCATGAGTCTATATACTATGGCAAAAGGAGAAAATAAAACCATATGAGTTACGCAGATCAGCTTTTTATACAGAATTGCAGAGACATTCTTGAAAATGGAGTCTGGGATACAGACCATGAAGTCCGCCCGGTATGGGAAGACGGTACTCCGGCTCATACCATTAAACGTTTCGGTATTGTAAACCGGTACGATCTGACAAAGGAATTTCCGGTGATCACACTGCGCCGTACCTATTTTAAATCCGCAGTGGATGAGCTGCTGTGGATCTGGCAGAAAAAGTCCAACAATGTACACGATTTAAAAAGCCATATCTGGGATTCCTGGGCAGATGAAACCGGCAGCATCGGAAAAGCTTATGGTTATCAGCTGGGTATAAAACACCATTATAAAGAAGGAGATTTCGACCAGGTAGACCGTATCCTCTATGATTTAAAGCACAATCCGTTAAGTCGCCGTATTATGTCTAATATTTATAATCATCACGACTTAAGCGAAATGCACCTGTATCCATGTGCTTACAGCATGACCTTTAATGTATCCGGTGACACCTTAAACGGTATTTTAAATCAACGTTCCCAGGATATGCTTACAGCAAACAGCTGGAATGTATGCCAGTACGCAGTTCTGATGCACATGTTTGCCCAGGCAAGCGGCCTGAAAGTGGGAGAACTGGTTCATGTGATCGCAGATGCACACATTTATGACCGACACATCCCTATGGTAGAAGAACTTCTGAAAAAAGAACCTCTTCCTGGTCCAACTTTGTGGGTAGATCCAACTGTGAAAGATTTCTATCAGTTTACAACAGACAGCTTCAAACTGGAAAATTATCAGTATCACCCCTTTGATCATAAAGTTCCTGTTGCTATCTGATGAGGTTATTCCAACACAATTTCCTATTGCGCCAAAAGTCCCATGCACGGCATATCACTCTGCGCAGCCCGTGCATGGGACTTTTCTGTTTTTTATTCGTTATTGTATACGGGTAGGCACTTTTGGAACCGAAAGTGCCGTACGATAACGTAGTGGCAGCGGGAATTTGCCGTATTTAAATGCGAAGCCACGGCAAATTCCGTTGCTGTTCATGCAAGGCATGAACAGTAACTTTTATTCCATTATGACAGCTGTATTGCTCTTCTCAATCCAAAAGAATAGATCCACTTTTCTTTTACCTTCTTCCCAGTCAGCTGGGTCAAAGCTCTTCCATAGTAATCTAACTGTACCTGATATCTTTCTTTCAGTACTTTTTCTCCATCTGCTTCCTCTTTTGGAACATGATCCGTCTTGTAATCAATAAGGATAAAACCATCCTCTTCTTCTATATATGCATCGATCACTCCCTGAATCAGCACCATTTCCTCAGACTGGAGAACATGTTTCATTTCACTGGCCGGGATACCGATCATAAACTGACGCTCTCTGTGAAGTTTTCCTTCTCTTTCTGCTTTCTGCATATATTTCCCCAAAGGACTTTCCAGAAATTTCCAGATATCCCATGGAAAAATAGACTCATAGGCTTCTTCCGTGAGAAAACCTCTCTGATACAGATCTAATAAGTCTGCTTCCAGTTTCTTTAGATCTGTAACATCCGGCAAATAGAGGCATTCCAGTGCCCTGTGGTAAGCAGTTCCCCTGAAAGCACCTTTTTTCCCGGATTTTTCATTTTTTCTCTCCCTGCTGGCGCTTTCCGCTTTCTCATCCTGTTCTTCTTCCTGTTCCGTTTTCCTTTCGTAAACAGGAGATAATGCTGACAGGTCTTCCCGTTCTGTGCCAATGTTGTCTTCTTCACGGCCGATCTGGCTCTGCTTTTTCAGCTCTGATACAGACATCTGGGTATACAGCTTCGTGTCCTCTCTGTAAGGATAAACATAGCTTAAAGCAGCTTCCAGCTGCCGGTTCATTTTTTCATCATAAACCTGATCTATATCCAGGTTCAGCAGCTCTTCTTTTGCATTTTTCTTTTCCAGCTGTCGCTTCAGCTCCTGACCGATCAGCTCATCAAGACGTACCTGCGTCATCTCCATATGTCCCGCCGGTACAGCAGACCTGGACATGAGTACCCAATCCAAAAATGAGGATGCTGATGCAAGGATCGTATATGGGATCTGGCCATCTGTTAATGTAAGCTGCGACCATTTTTCCATTTTACTTTCCAAAGAACGATCCGTTCCCGTCATCACCAGCACTTCTTTTGCGCGGGTCATGGCAACATAAAGCACCCGAAGTTCTTCCCCCATGGATTCTAACTCCATACGCCGTTTGATGGCCAGCTTTTTAATGGTAGGGGCTTTTGTTCGCAGATCCAGATCCATTTCATCTGCAGCCGCTCCCAGATCTGCATCTAAAAGCAGCTGACCATAGGCATCCTGCTTATTAAATTTCTTTCCCATTCCGGCTAAAAATACCACAGGAAATTCCAGGCCTTTGCTTTTATGGATACTCATAATACGCACGGAATCTTCCTCATCCCCAGAGGAAGCTTCTCCGAAATCTGTATCATACTTCTTCAGCTTTTCAATATATCTTACAAAATGGAATAAACCTCTGTAGCTGGTGGACGCATAAGCAGCTGCCTTCTCCGCCAGCATATCCAGATTTGCACTGCGGGTCTTTCCGGCAGGCATGGACGCAACATAATCGTAATAGCCTGTTTTCCCGTAAATCTGATACAATAACTCATGGACAGGAAGATATCTGGCATCCTGACGCAGTTCTTCTACAAGAGCTGCAAATCTTTCCAGTTTTTCCCAGATAGAATCCGCAATATCTTCCGGCACCTTTACACGGCCAACTGCCACACCATTTTTTATTTCATCCGCAGATCTCTCCTGACATCTGCACTCTTCCCACAGCTTCCACGCTGCATATACGCCTCTGTCCTGGTTCTTTTCCGTAAAACGCTTATAGGCCGCCATCATCCACGCCATTTCATTATCATTCATACCGATGATGGGAGAACGTAAAACTGCAGCCATAGGAATATCCTGCATCGGATTATCAATAACAGACAGCAGGCTGAGCACAGTCTCTACCTCTGTGGTAGCAAAATAGCCGGTTCTGGTCTGGGCAACAGCCGGTATTCCTTCATTCATAAGTACATTTACAAATACCTCCGACCAGCCGCTCATACTTCGAAGCAGTATGACCATATCTTTATAGCAGGCTTTCCTGTAACTGAGTGCCTCCTTATCCCATACATACAGCCCGTTTTTTTCATCTGTAAAGCTTTTGATCCGCTCTGCGATCATTTTGGCTTCCAGTTCTCTTGCTGTATAATCTGCCATATCTTCATCCAGCTGCTTAAAAGCTTCTGAGCCTGTATCAGCCACCAGAAGCTGTACCGGTATCCCTGCTTTTTTATCGGTTTCTTCAAATTCTGCCCCCGGATACAAAGCCGTTTCACTGGTATAGCGGATACCTCCCAGATTTTTTGTCATGATCTGATAGAAAATGTCATTAATGCAGGTAAGTACGCTGGCACGGCTTCTGAAGTTCTGCTGCAGTTCGATCATCTGATGGCTGCTTTCATCTCTGGTATAGGTATTATATTTTTCCATAAACAGTTCCGGTCTTGCCAGACGGAAACGGTAAATACTCTGTTTTACATCACCTACCATAAATACATTTGGCCGTCCTGTGCGCTCCCTGGAAATGCTTCGAATCAGCATCTCCTGTACCAGGTTGCTGTCCTGGTATTCATCTACTAAAATTTCCTCATACTGCTCACTTAATTCTATTGCGGCAGCAGATGGACGCAGAATGTCATTTTCCTGATTTTTTACAACATGATCCCCGTCTTCAATGCATTTTTCCTTTTCCACCAGTACCTTTAAGGCCAGATGCTCCAGATCATTAAAATCCAGCACATTTCTCTCTCTTTTGGCTTCTGTATAAGCAGTATCAAACCGCTTTACCATATCTAACAGCACATTTATCACTGTTTTCGTATTGCGTATTCCCTGTGCTGCCTCTTCCTGTGACTGGCTTGCGTAAGTATCCCGGCATTTTTCCGCTGTCTTTTTCACCCTGGTACGGATCTCACTTACAAATGCTTTTTTATCCGGATCAATATCTTTCCCTCTGGCTGCCGCAAGACGATCAAAGCTAAGCTGTGATGCCGCCTGGTAAAAAGCTGCAAAAGAGCCTGTATCTGCCGCCTCTTTGATCTTTTTTAAACGGCTTATATCATTCATCAGCATAGGCTCATACACCAGCGGTCCGTTTTCTTCTCTGGCTGTCTCTAAGGCTTCCTCTGCCTGCGCCGCCAGCTCTTCCATCTGAAGGCTTATATCTTTTAATAAAAACTGCATCCACACACTGGAATCCAGATCTCCTGCTGACTCTGCCTCCATCTGCTGTCTGCACCATAAAAGCCATTCATCCGGCCATGGATGGCTTTGAGAAAACTGCCAGGCCTGTAAGATCACATCTTCCATTGCCTTGTCGGATTTTCCGCCTCCAAACTGCTCGGAAAACCGGATAAATGCATCATCTGCTTCCTCATAGCAGCTCTCCAGCACCTGTTCCATTACATCCCCTTTTAAAAGGGTCAGTTCTCCTTCATCACCAATACGAAACGCAGGATCAATATCCAGTGTATTATAGTGATCCCGGATCAATTCCAGGCAAAAGCTGTCAATGGTCATGATCTTTGCCTGTGGGATCAGCGCTGCCTGAAGCCAGAGATGTTCATTTCCCGGATCTTCCTTCAGTTTTTTATCCACTGCCCCGCCAATACGTTCCCTCATCTCAGAAGCAGCCGCATTGGTAAAAGTCATTACAAGAAGCTGGTCAATATTCAAAGGAGAAGGGCCTTCACTGATCATGGAGATAATACGTTCCACCAGTACTGCTGTTTTTCCGCTTCCTGCTGCCGCTGATACAAGCAGGTTTCTGTTTCGGCTGTCTATGACCTGCTGCTGTTTTTCGGTCCATTTCATTGTCTATTCATTCCCTTCTCCCTTTTTATTTTCTTTCATACCGCAATTTTCCTCAATTTCCTGCCATACTTCTTCCGGCTTCATGGAACGCAGACGTCTGAAACCATATCCCGCTGTTTTTGTATCAAAACCGCAGACTGCATGATAGGGACAATAATCACAAGCCGTACGATCTCCGTCTTTGTAAGGCAGAAGTCCATTTTCTCCCTTTAAAATAGACTGCCCGGAACGTTTTAAACGGCTTCCCACATAGCGGCGCAGGGCGTCAAAGCGTTTTTGCCCTGCTACACTGGATTTGGCCTCCTGCACATAACCGTCTTTGACTGCAACCGGTATTACATCTGACTCTTTCTGTATCTCCCTGTCCAGGTGATGGATCACCTCCAGATCACTGTTTACCAGTCCATTCATACGCAGCTGCTTTAAAATCTGCTTTTCGATCTCCTCCGGTGTCATTTCTCCTTCTTTTTTAACCATGGGATCTTTAATATTATAATAAAAGATCCCTGCTGGAACTGCCGTCTTTTCCGGATGCTTCCGCTCCTCCATTTCCAGAGCTGCGTCCATATAGACCACCAGCTGCAGCTGAAGTCCATAATACAGCGCCGCAAGATCAAAAGAAGTATTTCCCGACTTATAATCAATGATCTTTACATATACATGTTTTTCATCTTCACAAAGATCCAAACGGTCGATCCGGCCCTTTAACAGCAGTTCTTCATCTTCTGACAGGCGGATCTTCATTGCCTTTAAATTGTCGATGGCAGAAAATGAAACCTCAAAGCCAGAAGGTACAAAATCCCCTTTCTTTACCTGCTCCGCCAATGCCCAGATGGTGCGATCCGTAATACGCTCTACACGCTTTGCCAGATAGGTATTTCTGGCAGAACTGGACATAATGGTATTTCCGTACTGTGCTGTTACCTGATCCACACACTTTTTTACCAGTTTTTTCCGCTCTTCCTCTGTAATATTACTCCAATCCAGACCATTTTCGTGGATCACCTCAAAACATTGATCCAATGACTGGTGGAACAGGTTGCCCATGTCCACTGCCTCCAGCTGATACTCCTGACGCTCCATTAATTCCAGACCATACTTTAAGAAATGGGCATAGGCACAGGCTGCAAACTGCTCCAGCCTTGTAACACTTCCCTGTAAATTCTGTCCATAAAGAGCTCTGGCTGCCTCACGTCCGATTCCCTTATCTTCATAGACAAAAAAGGCTGCATCTGTCAGTTTTTCCACCAGCTTTTTATACTCTTCTTTTCCATAAAACCTGGAAAACAGTTCTAGAAATTCTCCCTGAGCCTCTTTTAGCTGCTCCAGGTTTTTATCCCCTGCTTCCCGAAGGCCTGCGATCAACTGCTGTAAACCATCTCTGGCCGTCCACACAGAATGCTCCATAGTGGATTCTTCCATCTGAACCAGTTTGGGAAACAGTTTTCGTATCTCTCCTACAAGGCTTGAAGGATGAGCACTTTTTCCCTGACTGTTCACAGCCGCATAAGTAAGCACCAGCTGATCCGATGGCTTAGAAAGCATAAGATACAGATAAAATTTCTGGATACAGCCTTCTTCCCTTGCAGTAGGCGCCAGCTCCATATGCAGACTCTTAAATACCTCCCGGTCTCCGTCATTTAACAGACTTCCCCCTGCTTTTCTCTGTGGAACAATGCCTTCGTTGACACCGGTAAAAAATAAGACTTTTACAGCTTCTAAACGGCTTCGGGTAATATCACCGATCATCACCTGATCCGCAGTTGCAGGGAGTACGCCGATCTTTATCTCCTCAAAACCGGCATCAAGGATCTGGATATAATTTTTCATATCCGCCTTTTCTTCTCCCAGCAATCCCTCTAAACGTTCTAAAAGCTCCATGACCCGCTCATAAACCTGGCTGTATTCTCTTGCGCGGTTCTCATCTCCCGGCTCTTTCCGTTCCAGGAAATAAGCGCTGAAACTTTCCAGCTTTTCTTCCAGCTTCATTGCTTCAAGAACCTGACGCAAAACCGTTGTGACGGAAGAAATCGTTGCATTTTCCTCTTTAAAAGCCTGCCGTAATGTTTTCAATGGTTCCAGCACCCATATGCGAAATTCATTCAATTCATCCAGATTCACTCTTTCTCCACCTCTGCATGGTTTCTCCCAGGTCATATCCCAGTTTTTCCAGCCTCGTATGCCTAAAGCTCTGGCATAATTTTCCATACGGTCTGTAAATACCTGCATCTTATCTGCCGGATACTGCTCATCATAGACAAAGCCTGTTTTTAAATACCTGAAAATACTCTCATAAGAGCAGTCTTTTACTGCCTCCAAAGCTGCTCTTATAAGCTCAATGAAGGGATTTTCCAAAATACTTTTCTTGTCATCTAAAAAGTAGGGAATGCCGGCCTCATCAAAACGATGGGCGATCTCTTTTCCATAAGAAGCCAGATCCCCGGTAATCACAGCCATATCCCGGTATCGCAGGCCCTCTTTCTGCACCTTTTCATTGATGCAGCTGCACACATAGGACGTTTCCTGTGCAGGATTTTTCCCTCTGTAGATCAGAATATCTTCTGGCTGTTTTTCCCATATTTTTCCAGTATAACGGTACAGATTCTGCTCCAGAAAATCCAGCTCCCTGCTGTCCTTAAACCGCCAGGCCGGGCGGTGATCGCACCATATTTCTTTTTCTACCGGAATATGGTGTTCCTCTGCCATTTTCTTTAATCTGCACACTGTATGGCGCCCCATATAAAATAAGTGCTGTATGCTGCATTCTTTATACAGTATTTCCCTTGAATCTGCCGTGATACAGCATAAAACTTCTCTTGCATGAAGCATAAACAGCTCTGCCAGGCGGTACTGAACCGGCGTAAAGCCTGTATAACCATCCAGTAAGATAACACTGCTTTTTAACGGTTCCCACTGAGGCAGTTTCCTGCATAAAATATCCAGGATCTCCTCTTCCGTAATATAATGGGATTCTATATAATCTTTGAATCCTTTATATATGGTCTTTAAATCTCCCAGTTTTTCCTTTAAAAGGGTGCGGTCTGTTTCTCCTTCTACCATTTCCAGATCTTCTGCGCTGACGCCATACTGGCTCAGCTCTGAGATCTGTGATTTTAACTGACTGATAAAACCAGGCTGTTCCAGATGCCCCCCATATAGTTTTAAATCTTTTTTCAGTTTTCCCGCTACTTTGCGGATGAC
Organism: uncultured Clostridium sp.; assembly: GCA_900543885.1. Lineage (GTDB taxonomy): Bacteria > Bacillota > Clostridia > Lachnospirales > Lachnospiraceae > Enterocloster. The sequence goes on along the minus strand of UQTA01000016.1, from coordinate 29,441 downwards.
CATAGATTTACCCATATCGTCAAGGACCACTGGAAGCTGCACTCCCACATCCTCAAATACCCGGTATGCCAAACGTTTAAAGCTTAAGACATCAATATTAAAAAGTCCATGTCTGGGATGCAGGCGCACCAATTCTTTCTGTGTCTGCATGGTATACTGCTCAGGTACAATAAAAAGATATTGTATATCCGGATGTTCCATGGATTCTTTTATTACTTTCTCATAAAGATATCTTGTTTTTCCGGAGCCGCTGCCTCCTGCAATAAACTGCAATGACATATTTTTACCTTTCCTTTCATATGTTGTAACAAATTCCCCCAGAGGTCTTTCCTATGAGTTCAAAGACAAAGATCGTTGTGCTGCGGATGAAGGAAGTTATCTACACCGGCATTTTTATTGGTCTTGCTCTTCTCTTACTGATCCTGTGTTTCATTATGTTCCGGCCTGCAAAAAAAGCTTCTTCATCTGCCAGTCTCTACATACCCGGCCTTTACAGCGCCAGTCTTACCCTTGGAAATGAACAGGTAAATGTAGAAGTCACTGTTGACAGTGACCAGATCTTAGATGTAAGCCTGGTGCATTTAAATGAAGCCGTTTCCACCATGTATCCCTTGATGCAGCCGTCCATGGAAGAACTGGCTCCTCAGATTTTAAACACCCAGTCTACAAAAAATCTGGCCTTTCCGGAGTCTTCCCGCTATACCTGCTCTGCTCTTTTAAAAGCAGTGGATACAGCACTTTTAAAAGCCCGCAGGTGATCTTTCTGATCTCTTTTTTCATGCTCTCCTTTGAAAATGCACGAAAGTGCATAAAGGGGCTGTCGCAAAATATAACCTGCATTTTGCAACAGCCCCCTTTTCTTCTATCCATTAACCTCTATTTTTCTGGCACATCCGTATACAGCCCTGCAAACATTTCTGCCGGTACATAGGCTGTTACCTTTATGCCTTCTTCTGTATATTCTTCTGAAAGCATCTGTCCATATTTACGTATGGTCTGCAGCTTTCCCGCCTGGTCATAGGGATATACCTTTTCCAGGTAAACTCTCCTGCTGCGGATGATCGATCCCAGTATCTCTTCCAGTTCACAAAGTCCATCCCCGTTTCTGGCAGAAATGCGCACCTGATGATCTGCAGAAAAATCTCTTGGAATGGGCAGACCGCTCTCTTCCAGTTTATCTGTTTTGTTAAACACAGTGACAACGGTCTTATCTGTAATTCCCAGTTCACGCAGCGTTTCTTTTACTACATGCATATGCATGTCCATCTGGGGATCCGAGCAGTCCACTACATTAAGGATAATATCGCAGTAACGTGCCTCTTCCAGGGTACTTTTAAATGCTTCCACCAGATGATGAGGCAGTTTGTTGATAAATCCAACGGTATCGGTGAGAAGGATCTGCTGGCCGTCTGCCAGAGTAAAGCTTCTGGTCGTTGGATCCAAAGTGGCAAACAGCTTATCTTCTGCTAGGATCCCAGCGCCTGTAAGACGGTTTAATAACGTAGATTTTCCTGCATTTGTATAACCTACAATGGCAGCCGTTAATGCATGATCTTTTCCACGCTGCTGTCTTGTAACCTCACGGTGACGTTTTACATCTTCCAGTTCCTTCTTTAACTGTCCAATACGCTGATGGATCAGACGACGGTCTGTCTCCAGCTTTTTCTCACCGGGTCCTCTTGTACCAATACCGCCTCCCAGTCTTGAAAGGGATGAACGCATTCCCACCAGACGGATCGCCCTGTATTTTAGCTGTGCCAGCTCTACCTGTATCTTTCCTTCTCTTGTATTGGCTCTGGCCGCGAAAATATCCAGAATGACCATGGTACGGTCCATAACTTTTGTATCCAGGATATCTTCCAGATTTTTTAACTGGGCCGGTGAAAGCTCATCATCACAGATCACGCCGGTAGCTCCTGTTTCATAAAGCATTTCCCGCAGTTCCTGAAGTTTTCCTTTTCCCAGATAGGTCCCCGGATGAATACTTTCCCGGTTCTGGATCACCCGGCCTACGGTCTTTGCCCCGGCAGTATCTGCCAGTTCTTTTAATTCATCCAGAGAGCTCTCTGCTAAATCTGTCTCGCTGGTGCTTACCGCCGCCAGTATTACACGTTCTTCCAGTTCCCTTAAATCAATCACCGGTTTATCTTTCCTCCTGTCTGGTCTTTAAAAAGTCGATCTCATGCTGGGCATTTTCATCTGCTCCAAATACGGATATATAATGTTCAAACTCTGTCTGAGCTGCACTATACTGCTGTTTATATTCCAGGCAGACTGCCTTGTTATAAGCCAGTTCCTTTAAAAGTGCCATTCCCTGGGTATCTCCTTCCGGAACCGCAGCTGCCGCCTGATCTAACTGTGCCCCGGTTCCAGCCTGATATCCTGTGATCAGGGCATTATATCCCTTATCAAACGAATCAGCAGCTGTATCATAGTCCTCCTCAGCCATCTGGCATAAGCCCAGCTGGTTATAGATCCTGCTTTCCAGTTTTTCTCCTGTTTTCCCACTGTTTAACGCCTCTTCATAAAGACTTTTTGCTGTATCAAAATCCTGGGCTTTCACACAGGCAGATCCTGCTGCTGTAAGAGCCTCCTCATATCCGTCAGAGCGGTTCCCTTCTTTTTCCATTCCCAGCGCTTCTCTGTAATAAGAAACAGCAGCATCTTTATCTTCTAACGCCCCTGCACACATTGCCTTCATATACAGACAAGAGATCTTATCTCCTCCCTGCTCTGTGATCAGATCATAGGTATGAGAAGCCGCTTCATAATCTTTTAATAAAAGCTCTGCCTCTGCCCTGTACCAGAGCACATCTGCGTTAAATGCAGAAGGCTTATTGGATTTATTTCCAGATTTTTCCAAAGCAGCATCAAAATCTGCCACTGCTCCTTCCAGATCACCGGAATTCAGCTTTTCAATGCCATCTTTCCTTAACTGTTCTTTTCCGGAACCTGCAAATCTTCCCACCAGTTTTACAGCTCCAAAAATGAGTAAGGCAATGAATGCAAGGCAGACTAACCATAAAAAAGCCGCCTTTATGCGCCGATTTCTTCTTCTGCGCCGCCTTAAGGTATCTGACCTGCCTCTTTCTCTGTAATAACCGGTACGTCCGGTATTTTTCCTGCTTCTGTTTACAGGTCTGTTTCCCATAATTTCTCCTGCTTCTTTTAATTCTTCTTACTGTCTGTGCTTCCAAAGCCACCGTTTCTTACTTCTGTACAGTCATCATCTTCTGTAATGCCAAATGGAAGGAAGATACCCTGTGCAAAACCAGCGCCTTCTGCCAATTCTACTGTCTTATCCTCTTTTGTATCATTGGTCAGTTTTACGAAAATATGACCCTCATTGTCAGAGAAGAAATAGTCACTGTCAATGATACCTACTGTATTATTTAACTGTAAACGATACTTAAATCCCAGACTGCTTCTTGGAAATACAGCCAGTACCCAGCCATCATTCATTTCCACACGGATACCGGTGGGGATCTTTACAACTTCACCTGGGCGGATGGTCAGTGCCACTGGTGTATAAAGATCATAACCCGCAGAACCGGCAGTGGCTCTGGCTGGCAGACGCAATCCTTCGTAAATACGTTTGATCTCTTCTGCATCTGTAGGACCAAAGGTATCTTTCCAGTCACCTTCAAACTGCTCATAGCTTACTTTGTGAAATTTTGCAATTCTTTCCATAATCGTTTGTTTAACTCCTGATGTGGTATTCTCGTATTTCAGTTTTCTTGCTTTTAACCTTATATCTGCTTACTGTTCTCTGTAAAGCTGTGCTTTTCCTGTTTTCAGTGATTCTTTCACATCGATCACCCTCTGATTGGCACTTCCCTTCCAGTGGAGATTGTTGTCCTTTTCTTCTATTTTAAATTCCCCGTCAACAAGCACATCAATGCATGAAAGAAAGGATAGATCACAGATTTCCTCCCAGTCATAGCCTGTATACAGCCATATGGTCTTATCCGGAAACGTTTCACGGATCTCTTTTGCCAGTTTACCGATCTCTTCCCGGTTTTCTACATGAAGCGGGTCTCCGCCACTGAAGGTCACACCGGAAATATAGTCTTTTTTCAGTTCGTCAAAAAGCTCTTCCTTTGCAGCCTCATCAAAAACCAGGCCGCCATTTATATCCCAGGTCACAGGATTATGACACTGAGGACAATTGTGGCTGCAGCCTGCCACCCAAAGCACAGTCCGCAGCCCCTCTCCGTTAAGCATATCGTCTTTCGTTATGTTATGGTAACGCATATTTATTTCTCCAGTTCAGATGTACAATGTGGGCAACGAACTGCTTTGATGGGGATCATGCTCTTGCAGTAAGGACACTCTTTCTCTGTAGGTGCCTTTGGTGCTTCCGGAGCTTTTCCAATTTTTTCCAGTTTGTTGATCGCTTTAATAACCATAAATACTACAAAAGCCATCAGTATAAAATTGATCGCCTGAGTAATAAATGAACCATAATTAATCGTAGCTGTCACTTCATTGGCTGCTGCCAGTGTAGGATATTTGTTTCCGTCCAGTGCAATAAACATGTTGGAAAAATCAATCTTTCCAGTGAAAATACTCAGTACCGGCATAAAAATATCATTGACCAGTGAATTAACAATTGATGTAAATGCACTGCCAATGATCATACCTACAGCCAGGTCGATCATGTTTCCCTTTAAGGCAAACGCTTTAAATTCTTCTAAAAACTTTTTCATCTGTCCCGCCTCCATTTTTTCATTTGCATTTTGCATTTGCAATTCAGTGATGATCTGCCCACTTTATAAAGTACGCCGCTGGTATCAGTCTATCATAATCTATGGGAATTTTCCACTTGATTTTCCTTTATTCACTATATAATGAATAGTTTATGCACTTATTTTCAAGCTAATGTTTTTCATCTTGCTGGGATAAAATAATATTATACTGACAGAAGGAGAAGTTGTTTTGCAGCCCTGGTTTTATATTTTAAAGCTGCTAAACAGTACAGGAATTATGAGTTTTGAACTGGACCGCATAGAGGAGCTGTGTAATGACCGTGGTTGGAGCCATTACCGCCTTGCAAAGGAAATGGATATTTCCCCAAACAGCATAGGAAATCTTTTCCGGCGCACCACTGTGCCCAGTATTCCTACCATCCGCCATATATGTCATGTTTTTGGTATTTCCATGGGAGAATTTTACAGTACCGACGGCAGTCAGACTGTTTTAAGCAAGCAGCAGGAATACCTGCTGGATCTATATAATCAGCTTGGCCCCTCCAACAGACTGCGGGCTGAAGCCTATCTGGAAGGTCTGGTAGACGGATCTTATCGAAAAAACCGAAACCTGAAAGAAAAAGAATGACATAAAAAAGAGACATTCCCCTCTATGCAGCCGGAATATCTCTTTTTTTGTTTCACTTATAAATGTTTTTAGGTGTCCCCTTGTCTTTACATACTCTTTCTCTCTGCGATCTCGGCCATCTTAGCCTCATTCAGTCGTGTATCGCCTTTTACCCTTGAGTAGCTTAAATATCCGTTCATGCGATCGATCTTGGTCAGGTTTTTGCTGCCGCAGACCGGGCATACATCCATTTCCAGTTCTTCATGACCGCAGTCATCACAGTAAGCCAGTGACAGGTTTACACCTTCATAAAATCCCATTCTCATTGCTCTGCGCACTAAAGTGCGGATAGCCTCTTTGTTGTAGCTTACCGGGTATTTTACATATTGGATCTTGCCGCCATTGCTCAGCTCCCAGAAGCGGTATTCCAGATCCTGCTTCTGGATCGGAGTAATATCTTCGGTCACATGACAGTGAAAACCATTGCTTACATATTCCCGGTCAGATACATTTTCAATAATGCCATATTTCTTGCGGAACTGCTTTACCTGCAGACCGCAGAGATTCTCTGCAGGGGTTGCATAAATAGCATAGAGATTACCGTCTTCTTCCTTAAACTCATCTATTTTTTTATTAATATGCTCCAGAACCTCCAGTGCAAACTGTCCGTCCTCTACCAATGATTTCTTGTTATATAACTGCTGCAGTTCATTAAAGGCGGTGATACCAAAAGAAGCAGTCGCAGTTTTCAGTAAAGGCTTGATCTTATCGTGAAGCCCTAAATGGCCGCCGTAAAATCCCCCTTCGCAATATGCCAGCGGATTGGTGGATGCTTTCATCTCCCCCAGATATGCATATGTGCGGATGTGGATCTTGCGGATCAGCTCCAGATAGTAATCCAAAACTTCATAAAAATCCCGTCCTTCCTGTCTTGCTTTCGACAAGATCATAGGAAGATGAAGACTTACTACACCGATATTAAAACGTCCCTCAAATACAGGTACATCCTTTTCGTCAGCCGGATGCATGCCTCCTCTTTCATACCATGGAGACAGAAAGGCACGGCAGCCCATGGGGGAGATGATCTTTCCGTATTTCTTGTACATGCTGGCAATGTAACCTTTTCCTGTAAGAGAAAGCCAGTCTGGATACATGGTTTTACTGGAACAGTCAATGCCTGCTTCAAATACATCTTCCAGTTCTCCCCCTGGCCCATGAAGCTTTTCATCATATAAAAATACCACTTTTGGGAACAGCACCGGCTTTTTATGGCCTTCTTTTCCCTGACCGCCTTTTCGTACCTTTAACATCGTCATGGTCGCCATTTTTGCAAAGCGGCTGGTTCCTGTTCCTGCAGTCATAGTAATGAAAGGATAATCACCACGGCTGGAAGAAACGGAATTAAACTTGTATTCCCATCCCTGAAAGCCCTGTTCCATATCTCTCTGCACATCTGCCCAGGCAATTTCTTCTACTTTTTCTTCCGGTAATCCTAATTTTCTATATTTTTCCAGAAACTTTGCATAAGATTTCTCTGCATAAGGCGCCAGGATATTTTCCACACTTGGCACTGTAAAACCGCCATACTGCTGGCTGGCTGCACTTAATACAATATCTCCGATCACATCAAAAGCCACATCCAGTGTCTTTGGCTCATTGTACCAGAGATTTCCCATCTCAAACCCGCCGGTCAGCACTGACTTCACATCAAACAGACAGCAGTTCATGGTATCTCTTCTTGCAGACATATCGTGAATGTAAATATAGCCTTCTCTGCACGCCTGCAGTTCTTCTACTGTCATGAAAAACTTCTGGTAAAGGGATTTATTTAATTCATTAAAGATGAGACTCCGCTTAGTAGAAACCAACGCACTGTCTGTGTTGCTGTTTTCCTTATCCCCAATGTACATAATAGACTGGCTTTTTTTATAGACATCATCTAACATCCGCACAAAGTCCTGCTTGTAATTACGGTAGTCACGATAGCTTTTTGCAACCAGCGGATTAACCTTTTCCAAAGCTCCTTCTACAATGTTGTGCATCTGAGCAATGGGGATCTGTTCCTGATCCATTTCCTCTGCCTTTTCTTCCACAAATTCACAGATAAAGTTCTTCTCTGCCCTTGAAAATGTGATCATAGCTCTCTCAGCTGATTTACTGATCGCGGCAAGTACCTTTTTTACATTGAAATCTTCTTTTGTGCCATCCTTTTTTACAACTTTTATCTTACTGCAGTCCATTCCTTCACCTTTCCTCTATACGTTCATCATTGTACACTATATATTGTGTTTTATTTATCATTTATATACTATATATCATTTCACGCGTATGTTATCGTATCATGCCAGTGTCTGTCCGTCAAGACCTGTACTTTCACTATTTTTTTGAAAAGTTACTGTTCATGCGTTGCATGACCAGCACTTGAAAATACTATTAATGCACGTTATAATGAAACAAGAATTTTATTAAGGGGAGAATTTAATGCTGATCACTCACCTGGCGGCTGCCGGCTGCGCAGCTGCCGCCATCTGTCTTGGCAGATCCGAATACGAAAAAAAGGCTTTATCCGTAGAAGAGACTACTCTTTACAGCAGCAAAGTATCCCGAAGGCGGACCTTTATCTTTCTGTCCGACCTTCACGAAAATACCTTCGGACCTGAAAATGAACAATTGCTCCAGGCCATTGATACCATAAAGCCGGACGCTATATTAAACGGCGGTGATCTTATTGTCACCAAAGGAAAAGGTGCAAAAACAGCTCATGCGCTCTTCCTTATAAAAAAGCTTTCCGCCCGCTATCCCGTTTACTGCGCAGAAGGAAACCATGAAAACCGTATTGACTGGGAACCTGAAATTTATGGAATGGAAGGAAACATTTACCGAAATGCATTAAAGCAGGCCGGTGCCATTTTCCTGAAAAATGATTCCGCCATTTTTGATGGAGAAATACGCATTACCGGCTTAGATCTGGACAAAAATTTTTACAAAAAGGCCCTGATCCACCCGGTATCACCTATGCCAGACCTCTATATAGAGGAAAAGGTTGGAAAAGCAGACACCGACCATTTCCAGATCCTGTTAGCCCACTCCCCGCTGTATTTTGACAACTACACCAGCTGGGGAGCAGATCTTACCTTATCCGGTCATTTTCACGGCGGAACCATACGTATTCCGGGACTTGGCGGTGTTATGACTCCACAGTACCAGTTTTTTCTTCCTCTGTGCGCCGGAATATTTGAAGATCAGGGACATTACATGGCAGTCAGCCGGGGCCTGGGAACTCATTCCATCAACATCCGTCTAAACAACAGACCTCAGCTTTTAGTTATACACGTCTGCCCCCGGTCAAAGATACCTGACACAGCACCAACCCTGAAAAAAATCTTATAGGATATACAAAATGGAAAACATTACCTACAAACTGGAGCATTTTGAAGGTCCCTTAGACCTGCTCCTTCATCTGATTGAGAAAAATAAAGTAGATATTTACGATATTCCTATTGTGGAGATCACGGCCCAATATCTGGAATATGTCCGCAACATGGAGCGGGAAGATTTAAACATTGTCAGCGAATTCCTTGTTATGGCCGCTACCCTTTTAGATATTAAAGCAAAGATGCTTCTTCCAAAAGAAGTAAATGAAGAAGGGGAAGAAATAGACCCAAGAGCCGAACTGGTAGCCCGTCTGTTGGAATACAAGCGCTATAAGATCCTGGCAGAAGAACTGGCAGACCGGGAAGAAGACGCTGCCAGACATTTCTATAAGGACGCTTCTCTTCCGCCGGAGGTAGCAAAATACCAGCCTCCCGTTGATCTTGACGAGTTATTAGACGGACTCACTCTTGCAAAGCTGCAGCGTATCTTTGAACAGGTCATGAAGCGCAAAGAATACAAGACCGACCCCATCCGAAGCAAATTCGGCACCATCCGCCGGGAACCGGTCAGTCTGGAGCAGAAAATCTCATCTGTCATGGATTATGCCCGGAAGGCCCGCCGCTTCAGTTTCCGCCAGCTTCTTGAAAAACAGACTGACAAACTGGAAGTAGTAGTTACGTTTCTGGCCGTTCTTGAATTAATGAAGATTGGAAAGATCCATCTTACCCAGGAGGAAACATTCGGAGAAATGGATATTGAAACCATAGAACCAGAAGGCCAGGAAGAAGATTTAAACTTAGAGCAGGTAAATGATCTGATGTAGTACAATCCCAGGACCATGCAGTACCTATTTACCTCTGGAGGACATAAATTTGGAAGAATTAACAGTAGATAATACACCCGTAAAAAATGAAAAAGACCAGGAAGCGGTCATTGAAGCCGTCCTGTTCACTATGGGCGGCGCTGTAGAATTAAAACAGCTGGCTATTGCCATTGGTCAGGACAAAGAAACTGCCAAAGCAGCAGTGGAACGTCTGATGAAGCGCTATAAAACAGGCAAACACGGCATGGAGATCGTGCAGTTAGAAGACAGCTACCAGATGTGCACCCAGTCGAAATATTACTCTAACCTGATCCGCATCGCCTCTGCCCCGAAAAAACAGGTGCTTTCTGACGTAGTCCTGGAGACTCTTTCCATTATCGCCTACCGCCAGCCAGTAACTAAACTGGAGATTGAAAAGATCCGCGGCGTTAAGTCCGATCATGCAGTCAATCGCCTGGTAGAATATAACCTGGTCTACGAAGCCGGCCGTTTAGATGCCCCCGGCCGGCCGGCCCTTTTTGCCACCACAGAAGAATTTATGCGGCGCTTTGGCATTGGTACTTTAAGCGACCTTCCGGATATGAACCCTACAAAAGAGGATGAGATCCGAGCTGAAGTAGAAGAAGAGCTGAAATACAAATTAGAAGAAATGGGAAGTACGGATGCTTCTGAAGAAGCCCAGGAACTGTTAGAAGCAGCTGTTGCCAGAGAACAGGATGACGAATCATAAAGGAGGGCTGTCATGATCACCTATGCGCGTTTATGGGAAACAATGAAAAAGAAAGGCATTACCCAGTATCACCTGATCAAGCATGAAAAATTCAGTGCCGGACAGATCGGACGTCTGAAAAATAACCAGACCGTTTCCACCCAAACTCTGGATACATTGTGCAGACTTCTTTCCTGCCGTATTGAGGATATTGTAACCTATATCCCAGATAATGGTGAGCCGCTGCCTCAGCCAGAAACAGCCAAGAATCCGGACAGCAAAGAGACCGTTCAGGTTTCTTCTGACACCAAAGCCGATACCAGCAAGGAAAAGAAAGTCCCCAGCCTTTACGCAAAAGGGAAAAAAGGCATAAAAATCTCCAAAAAAGCTTCTAAAAAAGCTTCTAAAAGTGAAAAAGGGGATAAAAGCGAAAAGAAAGCAAAAAAGAAAAATAAAGAAAAAGAGAAAAAAACGGGAGACTGATATTACGTCAGCCTCCCTTTACAAATTTTGTAGGTGATTTTAAGGTATATTTTTTAAATACAGAACAAAAGTGTTTATAATCGGAAAATCCTACCGCCTCTGAAATCTCACTGATCCGGTATTCTTTGGTATTTAACAGAGTGATCGCCTGCTGCACCCGGTATTTGTTCAGAAAATCCAGAAAAGTCTGACCTGTGATCTCCTTAAATTTGCGGCTTAAATAACTGGCGCTGACTCCCATTTCCTCAGAAATGGACTCAATGCTCAGTTTTTCTCCATATCGTGTCTTGATCGCTTCCACCAGCTTTGAAACATAGGCATTTTCTGAACGGTCCAGTTTCATATAATATTCCAAATTCAGATTTCCGCCTTCCAGCTCCGCCTGCTCCATGGCATATTCCACCTGGCGCACACTGGTGATCTCTTCTCCCAGTTTTTTCATGATCTGGGCCAGCTTTTCCTCATCTACAGGTTTCAGCAGATATTCACAGACTCTTGCCTCTATAGCTCTTCTTGCATAATCAAATTCCGCATAACTGGTAAGAAGGATACTCTTAAACTTTACTTTTTCCGATGCCTTCCGTATCATTTCAATGCCATCCATAAAAGGCATGCAAATGTCCGCGATCACCACATCCGGCTTATATTCCAGAATACGTTCATAGCCCTCCTGTCCATTGGACGCTTCTGCTACCACTACACAGTCCATAGAAAGCCAGTCTATGGTAAATACAAGGCCTTTGCGTATCATATCCTCATCTTCCACTATCATTACACGAAGCATCGTTTTTATCCCCCTGTCCTGTTTTTTCAGGATCCTATTGCACATTTTTATCCGTTACTGCCGGAAGCGTTACCACCAGCGTAGTTCCATGACTTTCCAGACTCCGGATCTCCACACCATAAGAATGTCCATAAAGAAGCTGGATCCTGCGGTGTATATTATAAAGTCCGGAATGTTTTCCCGGCGCCTCTTTCTGATTCATAAGGGCACACAGTTTTTCAACCATTGCCGCGCTCATTCCCACACCGTCATCCCGGCAGATCATGATCAGCTTTTCCTCATGGATATAGGCCTTTAACTCCACATGCAGATTTAACTGATTACCAAAGCCGTATTTTACAGAGTTTTCGATCATAGGCTGCAAAACCAGCTTCGGGATCAGACACTGCATACATTGCTGCCCAATGTCGATCTTATATTCAAATCTACTTCCAAACCGCTTTTCCAGAATCGACAGATAATTATTTAAATGTCCCAGATCTTCTTCAAGAGTCACCTGCTCCCTGCTGCCGTCCAGACTATATCTCAAAAGCTTTGACAGTGAAAATACCATTCTTTCTGCAGTTGCCGGCTCCAATTTGCACATATAACGGATATTTTCCAGTGTATTATAGAGGAAATGGGGATTAAACTGGGATTCCAGCTGTTTGGTCTGGGCCAGAGCCAGAAGCTCTGACATCTTACGGTTATTCTCCATCTGCTCCTTCAGACTGGCTATGGTCTCGTTATAAGCATCTTCGATCAATTTAAATTCATTATCACGTTTAATCACACCTGTCTGCTGAAGATTTCCCTGTCTTGCCAGCTCCATTTCATCTAACAGCTTATATAGATCCTCTGTTTTTCGCTCTGTAACCTGTTTTGAATTAAACAACACCCATCCAGTCATGATCAGCAAAGCCACTGCTACCAGTATACCAGCAAAAATCAAAGATGTAAGCACATTTTGCACATCGGATATAACATAAATATGAAAACGGCCATTTTCCAGGCTGCTTTCCGATGTAAAATAGGTCTTCTGATCCAGCCGCATATAAGACCCTGCGTCTTTTAGTGCAGTCCGCACCTGATTGCTGTCTGTAAGGAAGAGACTGTTATTGCAAAAATAAGCCCAGCCATAACGGTCTGTCACTGCCACCTGCTCACCAGACCGGTCCAATGTTCCCAACAGCCCGTTTCCCGGAACCGCCAGGATAATATATCTCCCGTTTCCGTCTTCAGAACCGACCCAGCGTCCGAAAACCGCTGCACTGTCCTCACTGTCCCATCCATTCATCAACCGGAAGGCAGTTTGACCCGGTCTGGCATCCATAGACGCATAAATTCCCCATCCCACATCCTGTCTCTTATTAAGATAAGCTGGCAGCTTCTCTTTATTAGATAAAAGCAGCCTTCCTTTCTGGTCTACCAGATACAGCTCCGGCTCATATCCCGCCTGTTGGGATATTCCGTAAAAAATCTGAAAGATCTGATTACGCTCCAGAACATAGCCAGGACCTGACACTGCCTGAGGAAGATCGGCCAGTGTTTCAATCCCCTGTTCACAGCTTTCTACTGCCTGTTTTACCCGTCCGGTCACGTAGGAAAGATACTCTCTGTTATCCCGCTTTCTGCCATGGAGCAAAACAGTCATAAAAAGAACTCCGCAGATAAATGTAAACAGCGCTGCCGGAAGAATGGCATAGACAGCAAACATCCGCCATAATTCATCCCGAAAATAGCGTTCCCGTTTCATTCTCCGGACACCTCCTTAAATATCTCCACGAACCTTTGCTGCCACTGTTCTTTCTTTTCATTGACCCGTTCTTCATCTGCCGTGATCATATGGATCTTCTCTTTATCCGGAAGATACGCAGCAGCTTCTACATCTTTCCGTACAGAACGGCGGTCCAGGCTGTTTGCGATCACAGTCTGGGCTGCTTTTCCTGTTACAAAATCCACATATTCCTCTGCTGCTTTTTTATGTTTGCTTTCCTTTGCGATGCACACCACATCAGGCGTTGAAATAACTCCCTCTTTCATATAAACCAGTTTTACCGGTGCACCTTTTGATACATAACCAGCGCCGCCTTCTTCAAAAGTAAGTCCTACTGTATAACGTCCCTCTGCTACTCCCCGATATACTTCTGTAGAACTTTTTAACAGCTCACCATCCAGATTTTTACAGAACTTTTCCACATAATCCCAACCCTTTTCCGGGTCACCATCTCCCATGGCATAGAGCATATTGATCAGATGCTCGCTGGCAGAAGAGGAAGTGGAAGGATCACACATGGCAATCTTGCCTTTCAGACGTTCATCCAGCAGATTTTCATATCCTTCGATCTTTATCCCCCCAAGAAGGTTTGTATTGACCATAAGCACGCTTGGGATATCTGTAAAACGGGTCATATTTCCCTCTTTATTCTTAAATTCATCCCGTACTGCTTCTTCATTTTTGCTGATATAAGGCTGAAACAGATCCTTTCCTGCTCCCGCCGTATACAAAGAACCTCCCCAAAATACATCACAGGCAGGTTCATCCCCTTCTCTTGTCCACTTTAAAAGCTCACCGGTTCCTCCGGTACGCACCTGTACAGAAATCCCCGTCTGGGCCTCAAATTCAGATACGATGGGATTTATAAAATCCAAAGGATGAGGACTGTATACAACCAGGCTGTCTGTATCCTGTTCTGAAATACCTGCCCTTTCTTTCCAGTCCTTTAAAGACTCTGACGCTGAAACTGCACCGCAGCCAGAAAGGACCATAGCAGAAGCTGCTGCTATGATCAGCAGCCGCATTATTTTTCTATTTTTATCACATTCTCTCCGCATTCCCAACTCTCTGCTATTTTGAAATCTGATCGATCAGATCCAGTTCTTCTTTTGTAAATGTTGTATTTCCAACAATTTCTATATTACTTAAAATCTGCTCTGGTTTAGAGGCTCCGATCAGTACGCTGGTTACATCATTATCCTTCAGCAGCCATGAAAGGGCCATCTGCGGAAGGCTCTGTCCTCTTTCTTTTGCAAGAACATCCAGTTTTTTGATCTTCTCGACCTTTTCTGGTGTAATATCTTCTGCATGTAAAAATCTTCCATCTCTTGCCACACGGCTGTCAGCTGGAATACCATTGATATATTTTTCAGATAACATTCCCTGGGCCAGAGGGCTGAAACAGATCAGACCCATCCCGGACTCGCGGGCATAATCTTTTAAACCATTCTTCTCTATCTTTCTGTCGAAAATATTATAGCGATTCTGGTTAATGATCAGAGGCAGATGAATCTCTTTTGCAATTTCCAGTGCTTTCTTCGCATGTTCTCCGTCATAATTGGAAATACCTACATACAACGCTTTACCAGATCGAACGATCTGATCCAGCGCCAGGATCGTTTCCTCTAATGGGGTTTCCGGATCCATCCTGTGATGATAGAAAATGTCCACATAATCTAACTGCATCCGTTTCAGAGACTCATCCAGGCTGGCGATGAGATATTTTCTGGATCCCCAGTTTCCATAAGGGCCATCCCACATATCATATCCGGCTTTTGTACTGATGATCAGTTCATTTCTGTAAGGGCGTAAAAAATCCCTCATAATCCGTCCAAAATTTTCCTCTGCTGATCCATAAATAGGTCCGTAATTATTTGCCAGATCGAAATGCGTAATACCATGATCAAATGCTGTAAAACAAAGTGTCTTCATCATATCATAGTTATCTTTAGATCCAAAATTATGCCAAAGTCCTAAGGATACCACCGGCAGCTTAAGTCCGCTTTTTCCGCAGCGGTTATACTGCATTGTCTCATATCTCTTTCTGTCCGCCTTATATTCGTCTACGTAATACATCTCATTCTCCCTTTCTTACCCCCAAAATACAGTCAAATCAAATTATATCTCTTGTTACCACCACGTTATCGTACGGCACTTTCGGTTCCAAAAGTGCCTACCCGTGTACAGTAACTATCTCTTACATTATACAGGAAAAATACCTGTTTTACTATTCCAAACAAAAAGTGCATCTGGGATTTTTCTCTCTTTCCAAATGCACTTTTATAAATATCAACAATTTTATTTACCTGCTAGATAGAATCGTTTCTCAATTCTATTACAGGATATAAACACCATGAGGATCAAAGTCCAGATATGCCTTTTCGCCTACTTCATAGATCCGGCGGTTGACTGGATTATAGTCTGTGATCTGGATCTCCATATCACCTACCATTACCTGATAATACTGATAGGAACCCATAAAAGTTGACAATGTAACCGTTCCTTCCAGAAGTCCTTTTTCAGAAAGAACAACTGCTTCCGGACGAAGAACCAGACTTGCTTCATCCCCGGCTGCCTTTTCACCGAAGTTATTTACCTCGATCTCTTCTCCGATTACATCGATCACAGCCTTTTCGCCCTGAACTGATTTAACCTTTGCCTTTAAGAAATTGGCTTCACCGATAAAATCTGCTACAAAACGGCTCTTTGGATGATAATAGATCTCTCTTGGAGTACCGATCTGCTCCACTTTGCCCTTGCTCATGATAATGATCTTATCAGAGATGCTCATTGCCTCTGACTGGTCATGGGTTACATAGATGGCGGTGATTCCCACCTTCTGCTGGATCTTGCGGATCTCCGTACGCATAGTCACACGCAGTTTTGCATCCAGATTACTTAAAGGTTCATCAAAAAGCAGGACGCTTGGCTCAATGACCAGAGCGCGGGCCAAAGCAACTCGCTGCTGCTGTCCACCAGAAAGCTGGTTGGTCATACGTGATTCCATTCCATCCATTTCTACCAGTTTCAGAATGTTTAAAACTCTCTCCCTGATCTCATCCTTGGGTACCTTACGGATTTTTAAACCATAAGCCACATTATCAAATACATTGTAATGAGGCAGCAGCGCATAGCTCTGGAATACCATTGCTGTATCACGTTTATTAGGTGTCAGGCTGTTGATGGCCTCATCACCTAAATAAATCTCACCTTCATCCGGGCTTTCAAAACCTGCGATCATACGCAGTGTGGTAGTTTTTCCGCAGCCGGAAGGTCCCAACAAAGTAACAAACGTACCTGGCTCAATATCCAGTGTGGTATCCTGCACTGCATAGAATTCTTTTCCTGTTTTTGGATCATTGTATATTTTGGAGATATGTTCCAGACGAACACCTTTTTTCTGCTTTTCCATAACCTATTCCTCCGTTTTGATTTTTCTGCTGACTCCGAAGAATTTCATCAGCGTGTTCATGATCAGCACCGCACCATAAGTGATCAGGATCAGTACCGTTGCATAGGCACAGGCAACGCCGTAATTTCCTTTTTCTGCCTGCTCATTGATCTGACAAGTGATCAGCAGGAAGTCTGGAGTTACTAACAGGATGATCGCTGAAATAGCGGTAATACTGCGGACAAATGCAGTTACCAGGCCGCTGAAGAAGGAATCCTTAATCAGCGGCAGCGTAACGGTCATAAATACTCTTGCAGAGTTTGCACCCATATCATAAGCTGACTCTTCAATGGATTTATCGATCTGGCGCAGAGCGGAGATACCGCTTCGTGTACCAGTAGGAAGGCTTCGAACGATAAATACAATGATCAGGATAGCGCCGGTTCCATAAAGACCGCTCATAAAGCCGCTGCGGAACAGACCATTTGCATAACCACGGATATATCCAATACCAAGAACTGTACCAGGTACTGCCATTGCTAACATAGATACGAATTCAATGAAGTTTCTTCCCTTAAAACGTTTCTTAACCACCAGGTAGGAAATAACCATGGATAAGAATGCAGTAAGAGGAGCTGCGATCAGGGACAGTACAAAGGAATCCTTAAATGCCTTCAGTCCGCTGGTCTTAAACATATACTGGAACCATTTCAGGCTCAGACTGTAATCTCTTCCCCAAAGGGTGAACAGTGCGCCGAAAGGAACCATAATGTACATTAAAAGTACGAAAGCTGCTACAACGCCGCAGAAAATAGTCAGCGGAACGGTTACGCTCTTATCTTCGATCAGCATTCTCATACGGGAAGCTTTACCAGTAAGAGTAGCTGCTGTTTTCTTCTCCAGATAGTATTTCTGGATCAGGAACAGAATAACAGTCAGTGAAAGCAGGACCACAGACATGGCTGCTGCACCGGTGGAGTCATAAGCACCTGTTACCTGCAGATAAATGGTAGTTGCCAGAGTATCATAGGAACCACCGATCAGCATAGGGTTTGCAAAGTCTGCTACAGACTCAATAAATGTTACCAGGAATGCATTTCCAAGACCTGGAAGCAGAAGCGGAAAAGTTACGCTTGTGAATACTTTCCATCGGGTTGCTCCCATATCTCTGGTCGCTTCTTCCAATGACGGGTCAATGTTCTTTAAAAGTCCCTTTAACATCAGATAGCATACAGGGAAAAATGTAAGTGTCTGAACAACAGAGATACCTAACAGTCCGTAAATATTGGAATCATAGATACCTAACAGGGAACGGGTAATGATGCCGCTTCGTCCAAACAGCATGATCATGGACAGAGACAATACAAATGGTGGAGATACAACAGGAAGCATAGATACCAGACCGAATAATTTTTCCAGTATCTTTGTCTTCAGCTTAACATATACTTCTACATAGGCAAATAACAGGCCGATGGCTGTAGAAGCAAAACCTACGATAAATCCAAGTGTCAGTGTGTTTTTGAATGCATTGCGGAAACGTTCCAGATTTAAAACCCGCTTAAATACATCCAGTGTAATGGTCCCCTCTGCATAAAAGCTATCTACTAACAGCATTAACAGTGGGTACAGAATGAACAGCGCCAGAAAAACCAGAAGAACAACGATCATTGAAACCATGATCGGGTCAGCAAAAAATTTCTTCCGTTCCAGCTGTGCACTTTGTTTTCCGGCCATTGTAAGACCCCCTTTTCTAAAATTCAGATCCTTACTATACGCTTTATTTGAAAATGCTGCGCAATGTTTATTCCATTACGCAGCATTTTCTGCTTAGCTTATAAAAGCTTTACTTTCTTTTTCACAGTTACTTTTCTGATGATCCCTTTGTTTCCTTTATTACTCAGTTAAGAAACGGCTGGAGTCTGCGCCATCAGAGGTGCTTCCTAATGCTTCGAAGAAGTCTTCTACGTACTTAGCACTGTTCTCTTTAGCGTCTTCAAAGTCATAGTCAATGGTATTGGTCATATCCAGACCGAACTTTTCAGCTTCTTCTGGCTGAGTTGCATTCTTTAATACCAGGAACTGATAAGAGCCATTCTCTTTTGCATGGTCTACACAGTCAGGAGATAATGCATACTCGATCCACAGTTTTGCTGCATTTGGATGAGAAGCACCCTTTAAGATAGCAGTTGCACCAACCTCAAAGGAAGTTCCATCTTCCGGAACGATCAGCTGGATGTTGTCATATCCCTGAAGGATCTGATAGATACCATCATGTAAGAAGCCAATCGCGATCACACACTCGCCAGGGCCAACCATCTTGGAAGGACCAGAACCGGACTTGGTGTACTGAGCGATGTTCTTGTCCAGAGCCTTGAAGTATTCCATAGCTTCATCATGGCCCTTCATCTGGATCATGGTGTTGATGATCAGTTTTGCAGTACCAGCGGTATTAGGGTTAGACATCATGATCAGGCCTTTGTACTCTTCCTTGGTCAGATCATCCCATGTCTTAGGAGCTTCCAGACCTAAACGATCCAACTCCTCTGTATTAACCATAAAGCCCAGGATACCTTTGTAGATGCCATACCAGCAGTTGGTAGGATCTTTATACTCATCACCGATCAGATTGACAGCATTGATAGCGTCATAAGGCTCTAACAGACCAGCTGCAACTGCTTCGTTGTAAGGATCCATGGTTCCGCCGAACCATACATCTGCTGATGGCTTTCCAGCCTCTTCAGAAACCTTGGTATAAACTTCAGAAGTAGAAAGTCTCTGGTATTTTGTCTTAATACCATAGAGTTTTTCAAAGTTCTGGCAGGCTGCTGATAAGTATTCCTCTTCACAGGAACCATATACAGTCAGTTCACCTTCTGCCTTTGCTGCTTCGATCAGAGCATCCATATCCCCGCCGGCTGCTTCTGTTGTCTCGTCAGCTTTGCTCTCCCCGCTGCTTTCTGCGGCTGCTGCAGTGGTTTCCGGAGCTGCTGTTGTTTCAGCTGGTTTGGAACCGCCGCATGCTGTCAGGCTTAATGCCATGGTGCAGGCCAGTAACAATGCAAGTTTTTTCTTCATAATAAAAACCCTCCTGTCTTTTTACGTTGACTTAAGTCTACCAAAAATCAGGAGGGGAAAAAACTGTATTTTTTGTTATTTTGTCGTGTTTTCTGAACTATATCGTTCATTATTCGTGCAGTTTTGCTATTTTTTCTCAGTAATTGCACAGCCGCACCCATCACTTATTGCCTTATACCCCAGAAGCAAAGAGCTTCTTTGACCAGGTTATATTTCTTTCACAACTGCTTCCAGTCTCTTAACCATTTCATCTACATCGCTCTTTTCAATGATCAGCGGCGGAACAAAACGGATGATATTAGCACCTGCGCTGATCAGCACCAGTTTCTGCTCTAATAATGCCTTAGATACAATCGGTCCTACCGGCACCTTAAATTCCAGTCCCTGAATAAGACCTGTACCTCTGTGGTCCTTTATCACATCATATTTGTCCTTTAAAGCATCCAGCTTTTCATACAGATAAGCGCCGATCTCTTTTACATGATCTACAATATGACGTTTTTCAAAAATATCCAAAACTGCGTCTGCAGCAGCTGTTACCAGTGGATTTCCGCCATAAGTGGTTCCGTGATCTCCCGGTACCATAGCAGTAGCAGCTTTTCCACATGCCAAGAATGCACCGATGGGAACACCATTTCCCAAAGCCTTTGCAACGGTCATAACATCTGGTTTTACACCGTATTTCTGCCATGCAAACATTTCTCCGGAACGTCCCATACCGCACTGGATCTCATCTAAGATAAGGAGCATGTCATGCTCATCACAGAGAGCACGTACACCCTTTAAAAATTCTTCGGCTGCAGGATAAATGCCGCCTTCACCCTGAATGGTTTCCATGATGATGGCACAGGTCTTATCTGTGATCTGAGCCTTTACACTGTCTAAATCATTGAAATCTGCAAAGCGCACACCTGGGATCAGAGGATTAAAAGGAGTTCTGTAATGTGCATTTCCCGTTACAGATAAAGCGCCTAAGCTTCTGCCGTGGAAAGAATGGTTCATGGCAATGATCTCGCCGGTCATATCCACTTCTTTTTCCTCACAGCCATCGCATCCATCCCCCATGGCCTCATGGAGTTTATTGTAATGATATCTCTTAGCGATCTTTAATGCCCCTTCAATCGCCTCTGTACCGCTGTTAGTAAAGAACACCTTATCCATTCCTGATACTTTTAACAGCTTCTCACCGGCACTGATGGAAGGCTGGTTGTAAAACAGGTTGGAAATATGGGTCAGTTTATCCATCTGGGCCTTGACTGCAGCTGTATACTCTTCATCACAGTATCCCAGCCCCATAACAGCAATACCTGCTCCAAAATCCAGATATTCCTTTCCTTCTGTATCCCATAAAGTTACGCCTTTTCCGTGGTCAAATACAACAGGAAACCGGTTATATGTTTTATACAGGACATGTTCTGCCCGGTCGATCATCTTCTCATCAGCCATTATAATACCTCTCATCTTCCTTTGAATTATAAATAGCAGTACCAATACCTTTATCTGTAAAGATTTCCAGAAGCAGGCAGTGAGGAATACGTCCATCCAGGATATGCACTCTGGAAACACCATTTTCAATGGCATCGATACAGTTCTGCAGTTTCGGCAGCATGCCTCCGCCTAAGCTTCCGCTGTCTACAAAAGCCTGGGCCTCTTCTACAGTCATTTCAGAAATAAGAGAATCTTTATCCTCAAAATCCTTGTATACACCTTCTACATCTGTTAAGAAAGCAAGCTTTTCTGCCTTTACAGCTCTCGCAATAGCACAGGCAGCGTCATCTGCGTTGATATTATAGCTTAAGAAATTTTCATCATAGCCAATAGGACAGATGATCGGTAAAAAGTCCTTCTCTAACAGATCATAGATGACCTGAGGATCCACCTCGTCAACTTCGCCTACAAAACCGATGTCTTCGCCCTTGGAAAGCTTTTTGTGGCACTTTAACATCATACCGTCTTTACCGCTGATACCTACTGCTTTAATGCCTAATTCATTTACCAGCTGTACCAGGCTTTTATTGACTTTGTTTAATACCATTTCAGCGATCTCCATGGTTGGCTCATCGGTTACCCTAAGACCATTGACAAAATGAGGCTCCATTCCCACTTTTCCTACCCAACGGCTGATCTCCTTACCGCCGCCATGTACGATGATCGGCTTAAATCCTACTAACTTAAGCAGAACTACGTCCTGAATGACTTTTTTCTTTAATTCTTCATCTACCATAGCACTGCCGCCGTATTTTACTACTACGATCTTACGGTTAAAACGCTGTATATATGGCAGTGCCTCGATGAGCACTGCTGCTTTCTGCATTGGTTCAAGATTCATGTTCTGGTTCCTCCTGTATATTTTATATGTTCTCTCGGAATCTTTCTGTTTCTGATTTTATGAGATGATCTTTAGTCAGTTACACCTTATGAACGGTAATCTGCATTGATCTTTACATAATCAAAGGTCAGATCACAGCCCCATGCAGTTGCCTGGGCATCTCCCATTTTAATATCTGCAATGGCAGTGACTTCCGGCTCAGAAAGGATCTTGGTTGCTTCTTCTTCGCTGTAGTCTACTGCAACACCATCTTTAATGATCTGCATGTGGCCTGCTGCACTTTCAAAGAACAGATCCACTTTTTCCGGATCAAACTGAGCGCCTGAGTAGCCCATTGCGCAAAGAATACGGCCCCAGTTTGCGTCATGTCCGAAAATAGCTGCCTTGGTCAGGCTGGAAGTGATAATGGATTTCGCTAATACTTTTGCCTGGTCCTTAGTTTCTGCGCCTACGATCTTCACTTCAAATAAAGCAGTGCAGCCTTCTCCGTCACCAGCCATTTTCTTAGCCAGAGTTTCGTTGATGTAGTTTAATGCTTCGCAGAATAAGGCATAATCTTCATTCTTCTCTGTGATCTCTTTATTTCCTGCAAGACCATTTGCCAGAAGAAGAACTGTATCATTAGTGGATGTATCTCCATCAACAGAGATCATGTTGTAAGTATCTTTAATGTCTTCGCTTAATGCTTCCTGAAGCAGTTCCTTGCTGATGGCTGCGTCAGTGGTCACAAAGCTTAACATAGTACACATATTTGGATGGATCATACCAGAACCTTTGCACATACCGCCGATAGTAACGGTGGTTCCATTCATGTCAATCTGTACTGCTACCTGCTTATTTTTCGTATCAGTGGTCATAATGGCCTTGGAAGCTTCTGTACCTTTTTCCAGACTGTCACCTAACAATGGTGCCATGGCTTTTACACCTGCTGCGATTTTATCAATAGGAAGCTGCATACCGATAACGCCGGTAGAAGCAACTAAAACACCATCCTCTGCCACGCCTAAGGTTTCTGCCGCAGCCTTTGCAGTCTGTGCACAATAACCCATTCCTTCTTCACCGGTACATGCATTTGCAATACCTGCATTAATGATAACTGCCTGAGCAGCAGCGCCGCTTGTTACCTGGTTCTTGTCCCATTTTACAGGAGCTGCTTTTACCAGGTTAGTGGTAAAGGTTCCTGCACTTTTACAAGGCTGCTTGCTGTAGATCATAGCCATATCCTGACGGTTTTTGTACTTGATTCCTGCTGCTGTAGATGCTGCCATAAAGCCTTTGGCTGCGGTAACACCGCCTTCGATCACTTTTATCTTTTCGTTCATAATATAATCCCTTTCTTGTGAAAAACAAATGTCTGCTTCTCTGATGCGCTCTTTATTTTACATAACGGATGATATTTTCCTCGTTTAAAATAAACTCATAACTGTTAAAATCCTCACGTTCTGTCCAGCCGATCCCCTGCCAGAACGCATTTCCAATATGGTTATCTTTAAAAGCCACCAGTGAAATCTTGCTTACTCCTTCTTTCTGCATGGCTTTAATGGCTGCACGGACCATTTTATAGCCAATTCCATGATGGCGGTAACCATCTTCCACACATACATGATAAAAACACCCGGTACGTCCGTCATGCCCGCAGAGGATATTTCCAACGATATGCCCGTTCTGGACTGCCACTACACTGGTGGTGGGATTTCTCTTTAAAAAACGCTCCACGCCTTCTCTTGAATCATCAATGCTCCGAATTCGAAATCCTGATATCTTCGTCCATAATTTATATACCTGGTCATAGTCTTCCATGGTCATTTCCCGAACCAGGATATCCATTGTCCCTGCCATTTTTATTCCTTTCCGGCTGCTTATCTTATGGGAACATCGGGATCTGCTTTAATCCTGTATTCTCCGGAAGGCCAAACAGTAAGTTCATATTCTGGATTGCCTGTCCTGCAGCACCTTTTACCATATTGTCAATTGCACCCATCATAACGATGCGGTTGGTTCTTGGGTCGATCTTGAAGTTTACGTCTGCGAAGTTGCTTCCCTCTACCCAGCGTGTCTGAGGAACTACATCCTTGTCCAGAACACGCACAAAATATTCATCCTTATAATACTTGTCGTATGCAGCTCTTACCTCTTCCCAGGTCACTTCTTTTGTAAGAGAAGCATAAGCAGTTACCAGGATACCTCTGTTCATTGGAACCAGATGAGGAGTAAAGCTGATCACAACCGGCTTTCCTGCTGCATAAGACAGCTGCTCTTCGATCTCTGGTGTGTGTCTGTGGGAAGCCACTCCGTATGCCTTGATATTTTCATTGACCTCGCAGAAAAGACTGTCCACTTTAGCGCTTCTGCCTGCACCGGAAGTACCTGATTTAGCGTCAATGATAATAGTGTTCGGATCGATCAGTCCCTCTTTCACTAACGGATAAGTAGATAAGAAGGAACAGGTGGGGAAACATCCCGGATTTGCAATGATCCTTGCATTCTTAATTTTATCTCTGTTTACTTCCGGAAGTCCATATACAGCTTCCTTAATATATTCCGGTGATCCGTGGGTCAGTTTGTACCATTTTTCATAAACTGCTACATCTTTAATACGGAAATCAGCACTTAAGTCGATGATCTTTACTTTAGAAAGGATTTCTTCGTTTACCAGTGTGGAGCAAAGGCCCTGAGGAGTTGCCGTAAATATTACATCTACCTGATCTGCCAGTTCCTTCATATTATCATCCATACATTTATCATCTACGATCTTGAACATGTTCTGGTAAATGGAAGCATATTTCTGATCGATGTAACTTCTGGAACCATACCATTTGATCTCTACGTCATCTCTCTGCAGCAGCAGTCTTGCCAGTTCTCCGCCTGCATAACCTGTAGATCCGATAATACCTGCTTTTATCATATCCTTGCTCTCCTCTGTATGTATTTTCATATTTAATCATTTTTATAAATCACATCATTAAAACCTGCGACCTTATTATAGTACTTTTTCTTTAATTGAAAAGTGGGTTTCTATAAGGTTTCTTGGTTTTTATCTGTATAAGATTTCATAATTATACATCTGTAATGCATAATATGCAATACCTTTTTTAATTTTCTATTTTTATACTTGCATTTTTTTGCATTGTGTTGTATATTTATGAAAGCTTATCAAGCAAAACATGATTAGGACAAATATCAAGCAAATATCAAAACAATTTTCAGGAGGATGCACTTATGAAAGAGAAAGTAGTTTTAGCATATTCAGGCGGTCTGGACACCACCGCTATCATTCCGTGGTTAAAGGAGCATTTCAACTATGATGTTGTCTGCTGCTGTATCGACTGCGGCCAGGGCAAAGAATTAGAGGGACTGGAAGAGAGAGCAAAGCTGTCCGGCGCTTCTAAATTATATATTGAAGATTTAGTAGATGATTTCTGTGACAACTACATTATGCCATGTGTAAAGGCAAATGCAGTTTACGAAAACGAATATTTATTAGGTACCTCTATGGCTCGTCCGGCTATCGCCAAGAGACTGGTTGATATTGCACGTAAAGAAGGTGCTGTTGCCATCTGCCACGGTGCTACCGGTAAGGGAAATGACCAGATCCGTTTTGAGCTGTCTATTAAGGCACTGGCTCCAGATATCAAGATCATTGCTCCATGGCGTATGACAGATGTATGGACCATGCAGTCCCGTGAAGACGAAATTGAATACTGCAAGCAGCACGGCATCGACCTTCCATTTGATCACAGCCACAGCTACAGCCGTGACAGCAATATCTGGCATGTAAGCCATGAAGGTCTGGAACTGGAAGATCCATCCTTAGAGCCAAACTTCTCCAACATGCTGGTTATGGGTGTTACTCCTGAGCAGGCACCAGACGAAGATGAATATGTTACCATGACCTTTGAAAAAGGTGTTCCTACCAGCGTAAACGGCGTTAAGATGAAAGTTTCTGATATCATCCGCAAGTTAAACGAACTGGGCGGAAAACATGGTATCGGTATTGTAGATATCGTTGAAAACCGTGTGGTAGGTATGAAATCCCGCGGTGTTTATGAAACTCCAGGCGGAACCATCTTAATGGCAGCTCACAGACAGCTGGAAGAACTGGTTCTTGACCGTGCTACTATGGAAGTTAAGAAAGATATGGGCAACAAGCTGGCTCAGATCGTTTACGAAGGAAAATGGTTCACTCCACTTTGCGACGCTGTAAAGGCATTCGTAGAATCCACTCAGGAATATGTAACCGGTGAAGTTAAGTTCAAGCTTTACAAGGGCAACATCATCAAAGCCGGAACCACTTCTCCATACTCCTTATACAGCGAGTCCTTAGCATCCTTCACAACCGGTGACCTTTACGACCACCATGATGCAGACGGCTTCATCACTCTGTTCGGACTTCCATTAAAGGTTCGTGCTATGAAGTTAGCTGAAATGAAGAAGGAAAATAATCAGAAGTAATCCTGCGGAATGTAGGTTATATCGAAAAATACCCCAAAGCGTATCTTTTTAAACGCTGCGGGGTATTTTTTATACATTTTCTTTTTTCATATATGGGATTTATTTTAAAACAAAATGATTTTTCTTAAAATCCAGAATTCCTTCTGCCTTCATCTTACCTAATTCACTGGACATGGCACTGCGGTCTACTCCCAGGTAGTCGGCTAATTCCTGACGGTTCAAAGGAATATCAAAACGGTTGCTTCCTTCCTGTAAAGCTTTGCTGGATAAATAAGACCGTAATTTGTCTCTGGTGGTTTTCTGGGATATATGTTCCAGTTTTTCTTCTGCGTTGCTTTTGTTCCCACTCATGATCTTAATCAGGTTATGAACCATCAGGCTGTGAAAAGGACATGCCATGGTACAGAAAGTAAGGGATCGTTCATAATCTAAAAACAAGACTTCACTGTTTTCTGCTGCCTTAATGCTGACATGCAATGATCGATTGCCTGCGCTGGCATAGCCTTCACCGAATATTTCTCCCGGCAGGATATAGGCTGCTTCTTTTTGCTCATGCCAGAAATCTTCCTGGATGATCACCAGACATCCCTTTAAAACAACCATAATATACCCCAGCTCTTCGCCCGCCTGAAAGATCCACTGGTCTTTTTCAAAAACTGCCATTTGGCCATCGCAGCATTTGATCAGTGTATACAGTTCTTCTTCCGCTATCCCGCTAAATATAGGCATCCTTCCAATACAGCTTAAAGCTTCTTCCATGTACTTTCCCTCACTGTCTCTAGTTTTGTTGTTTTTACAACTTTCTATTATACATCGAAAGAAAAAGAAATACAAGAAAACCCACCATGCAGAGTTTTCTTTCATCTGCATAGTGGATCTTCTTTAATTAAATGAATATTCAAAATCAAAGCATATCCTATTATGACAATCCGATCATAACACCAAGGATCACTGCCAGAGAAGCAAATACAACCAGAACTGCCTGGAACTTGATCTGGAATTTTGCCCAACGGCCCCATTCCAGTTTTGCAGCAGCCAGTGCACCTAATAAACAGCCGGATGTAGGTACGATAAAGTTTGTAAATGCATCACCAAGCTGGAATGCAAGAACTGCTACCTGACGTTCTACACCAACCAGATCTGCTAAAGGAGCCATGATAGGCATAGTAAGTGCAGCCTGTCCAGAACCGGATACAACAAAGAAGTTAAATACAGACTGGAACACATACATCAGCCATGCGGAAACTACTGGCGGGAAGTTCTGCATTGCACCGCTGATACTGTGGAGAATGGTATTTAATACAGTTCCTGAGGAAGCATCTGTTCCACCCAGGATAATAATGATACCCTGTGCCATACCTACGCACATTGCTGCGCCCAGAAGATCAGCTGCACCCTGATTGAAAGCTGCAGGGATATCATTTAAATGCATATCGTTTAAATGGAAAATAATACCAATAATGCCAGCAACCAGACCCATTACAAAGAACTGAGAAGCAATTTCAGGAATATAATATCCATCTTTTACAACACCCCAAACTGTCCAAAACATACATGCAAGAATATCTAAAAGAACCAGCTTGTGACCTAAAGTAAATGGCTTATCTTCATTTTCATTGTTCTTAAAGTCTTCTCTGTATACACGGTCAGATTCATATGCAACAGAGATTGTTGGATTCTTTTTAATCTTTACTGCATAACGCATGGTAAAGACAATGGTTAAACCGGTAAAGAAAATCCACAACGGAATACGGAACCATGCACCTGACATAACAGGAATACCAGCAACACCCTGTGCAACTGCCAGACCAAAAGGATTCTGCCATGAACTTCCGAAACCGACCTGTGTTGCCACGTAACTGCACATGATACCAACAACTGCATCATATCCCATAGCAATAAACATAGGAACCAGGATCATAACAAATGGAATTGCCTCTTCACCCATTCCAAATACTGCACCGCCTAAGGAAAACAGTGTGATCAGGATCGGGATCAGGATGATCTCCTTACCATTTGTAAGACTGATAACCCGCATAATACCGCCTTCAACCGCACCAGTTCTGAGAACGATACCAAAAGCACCACCCACTACAAGGGTAAACGCGATGATCGCTACGGCACCACCGCTTCTGCTTCCTGCCGTCATACCTTCAAATACGTAGTTGACGATACCGCCGCGGCCGCCAAAATCTTCTGTACCGAAAATTGGCGCAGCCTGAGTTACCTTGTTGCCATTTTCATCCAGAATATACTGGAAACTATCAGGATCAACAACGGTTCTTGTTTTTTCTGACCCATTAACCGTATAGGTAATTTCTTTTGTGTCATACTTTCCTAACGGAATGAAGCAGGTCAGCAGTGCAGCTACCAGGATAACCCCAAAAATAATGATGTAAGTATGAGGCATCTGAAACTTTTTCTTCTCCATTTTTTCCTCCAATCCTACCCGGGCACAGGAGAATGTACGTCAGGTATTTTTCTCTTTGAAACACCCCTTCTCTGCTGCATAACAGAGAACAGTATTTTCAGTATACCAAATTGCTAATGATCTGTATACTATTGGGTATGATTATAGACAAAAAAGGGAACCATCAGATACTAACCGACAGTTCCCTTAAATCTATACATACCTTCAAAACCACATATTGAATTGCCGAATATCAACCACAACTTATTTTCTTCCACAACTTCGCGACTCATTCATAAAACCTTGCGGTTTTATTCATGTCATTGGCTTCGCCAATGCCTGAAGCTTTTCGAATCCAGCCTTTTGAAAGTAAACTTTCAACGGCTTCCTTCTCAAATCTTCCGTCGCTCTCTCAGACCTTATTGGTCAAGCCCTCGACCGATTAGTATCAGTCAGCTTCATGCGTCACCGCACTTCCACCTCTGACCTATCTACCTTGTCGTCTTCAAGGGGTCTTACTACCTGCGTATGGGATATC
>UQTA01000015.1 GCA_900543885.1 uncultured Clostridium sp. | reverse complement strand
CTACGAAAACCAAGTAGCAAAACATAAAATATTAAGAAAGGAAAAACTACTTAGGTGAAATCTGTATCTAATCAAATATATGAATTTACAGATGTGTACCGATGGCTAAGTCGGGAATTTACGACTGTGGAGTGTACAAGAACTTGTGAGTAGTGTGTTACTTTTAACCACCAAAGCATACACGTTGAAACAGTAACTATAAATCGTGAGATTATAGCAAATCATCTAGCATATGCATATTTGTATATGTTTTTAGTAGCAGGAAAATAACAAATGAGCAGATTAATGGTAATTGGATGTGGGGGCGTAGCTTCCGTAGCAGTACATAAGTGCTGCCAGAACAGCGGTGTATTTACAGAACTTATGATCGCAAGCCGCACAAAATCAAAATGTGATGCTTTAAAAGCACAGTTAGAAGGAAAAACAGATACAGTGATCACAACTGCCCAGGTGGATGCAGATAAGGTGGAAGATCTTGAGGCACTGATCCGTTCTTATAAACCAGATGCAGTATTAAACGTAGCTCTTCCTTATCAGGACCTTACCATTATGGAAGCATGTCTGCGTACAGGTGTGGACTACATTGATACAGCTAACTATGAGGCTGAAAATACAGATGATCCACAGTGGAGAGCTATTTATGAAAAGCGCTGTAAGGAAAAAGGCTTTACTGCATATTTTGATTATTCCTGGCAGTGGGATCTGAATGAACGTTTTAAAGAGGCTGGTCTTACCGCTCTTTTAGGAAGCGGATTTGATCCGGGTGTTACCAGCGTATTTTCTGCTTATGCTTTAAAACATTATTTTGATGAGATCCATACCATTGACATTTTAGACTGCAACGGCGGAGATCATGGATATCCATTTGCGACTAACTTTAATCCTGAGATCAATTTACGTGAAGTATCTGCAAACGGCTCTTACTGGGAGAATGGCCACTGGGTAGAAACAGAGCCAATGGAGATCAAGAGAGAGTATGACTTCCCACAGGTAGGAAAGAAAGACATGTATCTTCTTCATCACGAAGAGATCGAATCTCTGGCAAAAAATATTCCAGGAGTAAAGCGGATCCGCTTCTTTATGACCTTTGGACAGAGCTATCTGACCCATATGAAATGCCTGGAAAATGTAGGCATGCTTTCTACTTCTCCCATCAACTTCCAGGGACAGGAAATCGTACCGATCCAGTTTTTAAAGGCATTGCTGCCGGATCCTGCTTCTTTAGGACCAAGAACTGTAGGTAAGACCAATATCGGCTGTATCTTTACCGGCGTAAAAGACGGAAACGAGAAGACCATTTATATTTACAATGTATGTGACCACCAGGAGTGCTATAAGGAAGTTGGCTCCCAGGCGATCTCCTATACCACCGGTGTTCCGGCTATGATTGGCGCTATGATGGTAGTGACCGGTGCATGGAAGAAAGACGGCGTATTTAACGTAGAGGAATTTGATCCAGATCCATTTATGGATGCGTTAAATAAGTGGGGACTTCCATGGCAGGTATGCGAAGATCCTCAGATCGTAGAATAGGGAGAACCAAAAGATGAGAATGGATCAGCTACCCACTCCCTGTTATGTGATCGATGAGGAAAAATTAAAAGAGAATTTAAGCATATTAAAAGAAGTAAAGGAAAAAGCAGGTTGTAAGATCCTGTTGGCCCAGAAGGCATTTTCCTGCTTCTATGAATATCCCATGATCGGGCAGTATTTAGATGGCACTACAGCCAGTGGTCTGTATGAGGCAAGACTGGGAAAAGAGGAGATGGGGAAGGAAAACCATGTATTTGCACCGGCTTATAAGGACGCAGATATGAAAGAACTAGGACAGATATGTGACCATATTATCTTTAATTCCTTCGCCCAGCTTCGCCGCCACAAGGACGCAGTTTCAGGAAAAAGCCTGGGACTGCGCATCAATCCGGAGTGTTCCACACAAGGGGATCATGCTATTTATGATCCCTGTGCCCCAGGATCACGCCTGGGTGTAACAAAAGAGGTGTTTGAGCGGGAGATAAAGACAGAACCAGAGCTTTTTGGTGTTCTGGACGGACTTCATTTTCATACACTCTGCGAGCAGAACGCAGATGATCTGGCAAAAACCCTGGAAGCAGTGGAAGAAAAATTTGGTCCATGGCTGCACAAAATAAAGTGGCTGAATATGGGCGGCGGTCATCATATTACAAGAGATGACTATGACAGAAAACTGCTTATAAAATGCATCAGACATATAAGAGACACTTATGGAGTGGAGGTGTATCTGGAGCCGGGAGAAGCCATTGCCTTAAATGCCGGTTATCTGGTGACAGAGGTAATGGATATTGTGGAAAACGGGCTGTCTGTTCTGATCCTTGATGCCTCTGCCGCCTGTCATATGCCGGATGTGCTGGAAATGCCTTATCGACCGCCGTTAAAAGACAGTGGAAAGGCAGGAGAAAAGCCATTCACTTACCGTCTTTCTTCCTGCACCTGCCTGGCGGGAGATGTGATCGGGGATTATTCTTTCGATAAACAGATCCATGTGGGAGATAAGCTGTATTTTCAGGATATGGCCATTTATTCCATGGTGAAAAATAATACTTTTAATGGGATCCCGCTTCCGGGGATCGCTGTAATGAAAGAAGACGGAGATTGTGAACTTATCCGTACTTTTGGATATGGAGATTTTAAGGGGAGACTGGCATAATGGTGATGGTGGAAAAGACAGATATGACCGCTGAAATGGATAAAGCAGATAAAACGGTTCAGGTAGAAAGACTAAAAACACTGCCGGCAGCAGATGGATTTCACATGCCGGGAGAGTTTGAACCACACAAAGGAACCATTATGATCTGGCCGGAACGTCCCGGCTCCTGGGCCTATGGAGCAAAAGATGCCAGAAAAGCTTTTGCAAAAATCGCAGAGGCTATAGCAGAAGGAGAAGAGGTTTACATGTTAGCAGGACCTTCTGCCATGGCGTCTGCAAAGGCAGCTTTTTCCGAAAAGCCAGAAAAGATCCACATTTTGCCTGTAGAAACGGACGATGCCTGGGCCAGAGATGTGGGGCCTACTTTTGTAAAAAATACCCGGCAGGAAGTTCGGGGCATCAGCTGGCGCTTTAATGCCTGGGGCGGAGAAGTGGACGGACTTTATGCAAGCTGGGAGAAGGATGATGCAGCAGCAGAGGCGATCTGTAAAAGCTTAGACTATCCTGTGTATGATGCAGGGGATTTTGTGCTGGAAGGCGGTTCTGTTCACAGTGACGGAGAAGGAACGCTGCTGGTAACAGAGGCATGTCTCTTAAGCGCAGGAAGAAATCCGAAGCTTACAAAAGAAGAAATTGAAAAAAAGCTGTGTGAGTACCTGGGAGCCCAGAAAGTGATCTGGCTGAAAAACGGTATCTGGCAGGATGAGACCAATGAGCATGTGGACAATGTATGCGCATTTGTAAAGCCAGGAGAAGTGGTTTTAGCCTGGACGGATGACAAAGAGGATTCTCAGTATGCTCTTTCTTTGGAAGATTTACAAATTCTGGAAAAAGAAACCGACGCAAAAGGACGTAAGTTTATCATACATAAACTGCCGATCCCAAAGAAACCGGTATGTATAAAGGAAGAAGATTTAAAAGGCCTTGTTTTTGAGCCAGGCGAAGATACAAGAGAAGCAGGAGAACGCCTGGCAGCCAGCTATGTGAACTTTTATATTGCAAATCAGGCAGTTTTAGTGCCACAGTTTCAGGATGAACATGATAAACTTGCCTGCGAGATTTTAGGAAAGCTGTTTCCAGAGAGGAAAATCTGCCCCATTGACGCAAGAGCCATTATCATTGGCGGTGGAAATATCCACTGCATTACCCAGCAGATTCCGGCAGGAAGAGGAGAATAAGGCCAGAAAACGGACTGCAAAAATAACAACAGATGTAAACGATTGATTTGTTGTAAAAACAACGAATTGGCAAAATTGAGAAAGTTCCCTGAAAAATCGTGCAAAGCAATAAGAAGCATGTGGAAATTTTTGTGGAAAGAAGGAAAATCAGAAAGTGAGAAACGTAAGATGTGCCGCAGTTCAGATGCGCTGCAGCAGAAATGTGGCGGAAAATATAGAAAAAGCAGAAGTTCTGGTACGTCAGGCAGCCGCAGAGGGAGCACAGGTGATCCTTCTTCCTGAGCTGTTTGAACGGCAGTATTTCTGTCAGGAACGCAGATATGATTATTACCAATTTGCCACACCGGTACTGGAAAATCCGGCAGTACGGTATTTTCAGAGAGTGTGCGCCAGCCTTGGTGTGGTGATCCCTGTAAGTTTTTATGAAAGGGATGTAAACCGGCTGTTTAATTCCGTGGCTATGATCGATGCAGATGGTTCTATTTTAGGTGTTTACCGAAAGACCCATATACCCGATGATCATTTCTATCAGGAAAAGTTCTATTTTACACCGGGAGACACTGGATTTAAGGTATTTGATACAGCTTATGGAAAGATTGGCGTTGGGATCTGCTGGGATCAGTGGTTTCCGGAGGCAGCCAGAGCCATGGCAGTAGAAGGAGCAGAGATCCTTTTATATCCAACAGCCATTGGAAGTGAGCCCATCCTTTCCACAGACAGTATGCCTCACTGGAGAAGATGTATGCAGGGCCACAGCGCTGCTAATCTGGTGCCTGTAGTTGCGGCCAACCGTGTAGGAGAGGAAAGGGTAGAGCCTTGTGCTGAAAACGCAGGCCAGAGATCTTCCCTGGTTTTCTATGGTTCTTCCT
This sequence comes from uncultured Clostridium sp., assembly GCA_900543885.1. GTDB lineage: Bacteria > Bacillota > Clostridia > Lachnospirales > Lachnospiraceae > Enterocloster. The sequence continues at coordinate 51,942 of UQTA01000015.1, read as the reverse complement.
TTATTACCGATGGCTGCGGGGAAGTGCAGGTTTCCATGGGACGTCAGGAAGAAGGTTTTATTGCGGCAACTTTTGATTTAGACCAGCTGATGGAAGACCGTCTTTCCTGGGGACTTTTCAGGGACAGACGGCCGGAAATGTATAAGAAATTGCTATAAGATGAGAGAAAGTACTCCACTCTTTTCGCTCAGAGTTCTCCTTGGGGTCGTTTGTTCCTATATTGCAGAACATTTCGCAATATGACGTAAGGCTGATTTAGGGTTACTGTGCACGGATAGGCATTTGGGAAACTAGTATGATTTTTACTCGGATACAACCGACTCGGATGCAACCGAATAAAAATTGACATAAGTGCATATTTTTAATATACTGGTTATGAGCAAGTAATCGTTTTATTTGATTGGAGGAGATAAGAGTGTTTTATGGCAGAGAATCAGAACGGAAAAAACTAAGCAGAATGTTTCACTCAGATGGGCAGATGGTTTCTCTGATTTATGGAAGGCGCCGTATCGGAAAAAGTGAGTTAATCAAACAGGTTCTTAAAGAAGCGGAACAAAAAAGCATTTATTATGAGTGTAAACAAACGACTGAGCGGAATAATGTAAACAGTTTAGCAGAGCTGATTGGTGAAGCGTTTGATTTTCCTACACCTGCATTTGGCGATATGGAACGTTTGCTTCAATTTTTGTTCAAAAAATCTCAACAGATACCATTAATTCTCGTTTTGGATGAATATCCTTATTTGCGCGAAAATGCAAAGGGAATTGACAGTATTCTTCAATCTGTTATAGACAGTTATAAAGATACTTCCAATATCAAATTAATCATTTGCGGATCCTATGTGGATACGATGAAGGCTCTCTTAGAAAAACAAAATCCTCTGTATGGCAGAATTGATCTCACTATCCGCCTGGAACCAATGGATTATTATGACTCCGCATTATTTTATTCTGGCTTTTCTGCAGAGGATAAAGTCCGGCTTTTTAGTGTGTTTGGCGGCATCCCCTATTATAACAGACTGATCGATAATAAAAAAAGTGTGCGTGAAAATGTGATTGATCTGATTGCTTCGCCTGGAGCAAGGCTGGAAAATGAAGTTTCTATGTATCTTAATTCAGAAATTTCTAAAATTACAAATGCAAATGAAGTATTTGAGGTATTGGCAAAAGGCTATTCCAGATATAAAGATATTCTTGACCAGTCAAATGTTTCAAGTGGTCCAGCTTTAGTAGATATTCTCGATAAGCTTATGCGAATGGACATTGTAGCAAAAGAAGCTCCAATTAATGATGAGAATAACAGAAAAAAGGCAGGATATTTTATTTCTGATAATTTGTCCTTGTTTTATTATAAGTATATTTTTAGAAATATATCCCGTATGAATATTATGGATCCGGATGTTTTTTATGATAAATATATTGCCGATGATTTTGAAAGCAAACATGTTCCAAAAATTTTCGAAAATATTTGCAAACAATATCTGATTTTGAAAAATCGGCGTGGCATGATGGATCAGATTTTTGAAAAAATCGGTAAATACTATTATGACGATCCGATTGAACGAAAAAATGGAGAATTTGATATTGTTACATGGGATGATCTTGGTTATATTTTCTATGAGGCAAAATTCAGAAAAGATCCAGTGACAGAAAGTATGATCCAAAATGAAATCCGACAGGTAAAACAAACAGGTTTAAAATGTTATAAATATGGTTTCTTTTCCAGATCAGGGTTTTTATGTGAACAGACAGAAGACCGTATATTGATTGAGTTAGATGAATTGTATGTAAAGAACTATACAGTACACTAGGAAAAACAATAGTGGCTTATAAATTTACTAATATCTTCCGTAACAGAAGGACCAGTTGTAGATACCTTTAAGGCTATGGTAGAGAGTATGTTTGTTACTACTCCGGGTGCTGATAACAAGAAAGAGATCCAGCAAAAAATTAGAGCATACACTAAAAAATTAGATAGTAACTTCAAAAACGACCACCTTCAGGCTATAATGAATAAAAAGCTTGAAGGTGGTTTTATTATGGCACGCAGTTCTGGCGGCAACATTAAAGAAATTGATCACGAATGGAATCATAGACCGGGGATCCTATGATGAGATTCCGCCAAGGGTTGAGTATTCTGAGTATTCCGGGCGATTCTGAACCGCTGTTCCGTTTTCGGCGATACCGCGATTCCGGTCAGATGATACCGATTCCCTTTATAATGAATTCATACGCTTTGCAGCGTAAATTCATTACGAAGGAGCAAACCAATAAGCAGTTTTCATGTAGGTGGGGGATTGTATTTAAGTACGGCATTTTTTATGTGACATATCCAATACAGTAGAAAGGGCTCACCCATGTATAATAAGCATTCGGTAGGCAATTTTGTCCATTTTGTGAGCATAGCTGGTAGGTTGGAGGCACTGTCTGAGCGAACGCAGTGAGCGAGTTTGCCGGAGACCTACCTGATCAGCGGCGGAGCAAAATGGACAAAATTGCCGTGAATGCGTTTATACATGGGTGAGCCCTTTCGGACCCTATTGAACTAAATTCAAAGTTTGACTCATAAAAATGGATCAGACTTGGAAATATATTGCTTTAGAAATCAATTTGTCGGTACACTAGAATATTTGTAAAAAACAGCACTTCATGGTATTATTAGTTATAGAAAAAATTCCGTGTACACATAAACATGAGAAGGAGAATTCAAAAAACATGATCCGTTTACACAATGATTACAATCGTGGTGCATGCAAAAAGATATTAGAGAAACTAGCACAGATTAATGGGGAAAGTTATGATGGATATGGGGAAGATACATGGTGTGAAAAGGCGACAGAGCTGATCCGGGAAAAATGTAAGGCACCGGAAGCTGCTATCCACTTTTTACCAGGAGCTACACAGGCTAATTTCATTGTCCATGCGGCAGCTTTAAGCCCTATCCAGAGCGTGATCTGTCCGGACAGTGGCCATGTATATGCCCATGAAGCAGGTTCTATTGAAAATACCGGACACAAGCTGGTGCCTCTTCCCTCCACAGACGGAAAGATCAGCGCAGAGCAGATCCGGGAGGTGGCAGCTTCTTATTACAATAGTGGTGAGCCAAACTATATCTGCGAACCTAAGATGGTATACATTTCATTTCCAACAGAATGGGGAACTATTTATTCAGAGCAGGAATTAAGAGAGATCCGCAAAGTATGTGATGAGTATGGAATGTACCTGTTTGCAGACGGGGCCAGACTGGGATACGGTCTTGGTTCTGTAAAAAATGATCTGACGCTGGAAAAACTGGCAGAACTGACGGATGTATTTTACATAGGCGGTACTAAGTGCGGTGCATTGTTTGGGGAAGCTCTTGTGATCACTAACAAGAAGCTGGCACGGAAATTCCGTACTTATATGAAGCAGAACGGAGCAGTTATGGCGAAAGGCTGGCTTCTTGGCATGCAGTTTTGCAGCCTGTTAGAGGATGACACTTACGAAAAAATGACAGCCCAGGCAGACGCCTATGCCTTAGAGATCAAGGCTGCTTTTAAAGAAAAAGGGATCCGGGAATATGTGGAAAGCTATACAAACCAGCTGTTTGTAGTTCTTACAAAAGAACAGGCAGAGGTACTGGGGAAAGAGTACACCTTTGAATATCTGCAGGATCTGTCGGATGGAAGCATGGTAGTGCGTTTTTGTACCAGCTGGGCCACAACAGAAGCTGAAAAAGACCAGCTGATCAGGGATATCAGGGCATTGTGATGTTTAAAACAGAAATATAAGCAATATTGAAGATGGGAATCTTGTAAACAGATGATTTTGCAGGATTCCCATTTTTTGAATAAAAATGAGTGGATCACGAATGGTTTTAGAATTGCGGGAGTGTAAAGCACGTAACAATTTTTTAGAAATAGTATGAAACAGCGATGTTTTATGCTATACTAAACCCTAAAGTGGAGAACTATGGTCATGCACGCATGAACAGTACAAACTATGCGATAGAGATGGAGAAACATATGTCAATAAATGAGCAGGGAAAGGAAAATGCCATCAGTGTCCAGGATGTGACAAAGGTTTACAGGCTATATGATAAGCCTATCGACCGGCTGAAGGAATCTATAAGTATTTCCCATAAAAATTATCATCGTGATTTCTATGCCCTTAAGGGATTGTCTTTCCAGGTGAAAAAGGGAGAGACAGTAGGTATTATCGGAACCAACGGCTCCGGTAAATCAACGATCTTAAAGATCATTACCGGTGTACTGACACCTACATCTGGTCAGGTGGATGTAGACGGAAAAATATCCGCACTTCTGGAACTGGGAGCCGGATTCAATATGGATTATACCGGAATTGAAAATGTATACATGAACGGTACCATGATGGGTTATACGAAAAAAGAGATGGATGCAAAGCTTCAGGATATCCTGGATTTTGCGGAGATCGGTGATTTCGTATACCAGCCGGTAAAGACCTATTCCAGTGGTATGTTCGTGCGTCTGGCTTTTGCACTGGCTATCAACGTAGATCCGGAGATTCTGATCGTAGATGAGGCGTTGTCTGTAGGTGACGTATTCTTCCAGTCCAAATGCTACCGGAGAATGGAAGAAATCCGTAAAAAAGGTACCACGATCCTGATGGTTACCCATGATATGGGAAGCATCATCAAGTACTGCGACCGTGTGGTACTGCTGCATAAGGGTGAATTTATTGCAGAAGGCCCGGCAGGAAAAGTAGTGGATATGTATAAGAAGATACTGGCTGGAAAGCTGGATGATCTTCGGGCAGAGCTGGCAGCGGAAAAAGCAGCAGAAAACGGGGAAACAGCAGAACTTCCAGATGGAAAAAGCAGCGCAGAGACTGGTGACAGAAATGCTGATGGCACAGAAATGTCTGATTTTTCCGGTGGTATGAACTTATCCCATACCGGTCTGATGCGTGACCAGCTGGCCATCAACACGGACCGAACAGAATATGGGGACGGAAGAGCTGAGATTTATGATCTGGGTCTTTTAGATGCCAGAGGAAATGTGACCAATCTGCTGTTAAAGGGAGAGATGTTTACCATTAAAGAGTGCATCCGCTTCCATGCAGATATACAGGCTCCTATTTTTACCTATACCATTAAGGACAAAAAAGGAACCGAGCTGACAGGAACAAACACCATGTTTGAAGGCGCGGACATTAAGCCTGTGAAGAACGGGGACGAGTATACCGTAGAATTTACCCAGAAAATGAATCTTCAGGGCGGTGAATATCTGTTAAGCATGAGCTGCACCGGCTTTGAGCAGGGGGAACATGTGGTGTATCACAGACTTTATGATGTAACCAATATTACCGTTATTTCCAATAAAAATACCGTTGGCGTTTACGATATGGAATCACAGGTAAAGGCGGAAAAGAGGAACGCAGATGAATGACATAAGTTATGAAATTCTGGACTTATTTAAGAAATATGGCGCAGATAAACAGGGCATCCAGAAAATATTAGAGGCAGACAGCCGCCCGGAAGTCCTTTATGCTCTTTCTGACATCCGGCGCAATCTGATGGATTGGATGGATTTTTCAGGACAGGAAAATGTGCTGCAGCTTGGATCAGACTATGGTGTGATCACCGGGCTTTTGGCAGAGCGCTGCAAAGCAGTAAGCGTTGTAGATGAAAGAGACGAAAATCTGGTAGTAAACCAGAAGATGAATGGGGCTTACACCAATATTTCCTATATAAAAGCAGCAGATTTCCAGAAAATGGAAAATGCATCAAAAGAAGGAAAATATGATCTGGTAGTTTTACGGTCAGACCGCCCGGAGATGGATATTAAAGCTATTTTTACACAGGCTGCGGCTTATCTTTCAGAGAAAGGCAAGCTGATCTTTGCCTGTGAAAATGCTCTTGGCTTAAGCTTTCTTTCCGGTGCTGTCCATGATGAAGAGGAGACTGCATTTACAAAGGGAGAGCTGGAAGAAGCCTTTAAGGAAGCAGGACTTTCCAAGGTGGAATTTTATTATCCTATGCCGGAGTATAAGCGGGCCGGATCTGTATATTCTGACCGTTATCTTCCAGGAAAGGGAGATATTCCCCATGTGACGGCTGTGTATGACAGACAGCGCTGGGCCTGCATCCATGAAGATGAGATATCCGACAAACTGGTGCAGGAAAAGGCCTTCGGGCTTTTTGCCAATGCATATCTGGCAGTGGCATCTAAAAATGCAGAAAACTTTTTGGCAGTATTTGCAAAATATAACCGCACCAGAAAAGAGGAGTTCCAGATCAGAACGGCTATTTGGGAGGAAAATGGAGAGCGGTATGTGGAAAAAACTGCCCTTACAGAACGGGCAGAAGCCCATATCCAGTCCATGAGTGAGAAGTACGAAAAACTGTCTGAAGTAAATCCGGGGGTAAAGGTTCTTAAACCTTATTATTCTGAAGATAAAAAGGCAGTGCGCTTCACATTTTTAAAGGGAAAAACTCTGGCTGAGATCCTGGGAGAGCAGATCAAAGGGAAAAAGGCACCAGTTGAAGCATTAAAGTCTGCTATGGACCAGGTATTTGGCCAGGCAGTATTAAAGAAAGAACCATTTTCACCGACCAAACCGTTTACAGAAGTGTTTGGAGACAGCGAAGAAGTGATCTCTCTGCAGGATGCTTCCTACGAAGTAAGCAATATTGACGGCCTTTTTGAAAACCTTATGGTTACTGCAGATGGTCTTTATTGCATGGATTATGAGTGGGTATTTGACTTCCCAATCCCGGCAGGATTTGTCCGCTATCGGAATCTGGTTTACTTCTATTATAAATATGAAGGACTGATGGAGTATGAAAATGCAGCACAGTTCTTAAAAGAGTTTGGATTAGATGAAAAGCTGGCAGAAACTTACGCTTCTATGGAAGTATCTTTCCAGACCTGGGTGCATGGTGATGGTACGCAGGGGTATATGGGAAATTATAAGCAGCGTCTGGTGACACTGGAAGAGCTGAAAGCCCAGGAAAAAGAACTGGCTCAGGCAAGAGAACGGATCAACCAGCTTCAGGCAGAGGTAGAAGAACGCAATATCCAGGTGAAGAAGGATCAGGAGATCCTGCGCCTTACTAATAACCATGTGACCAATCTGGAAGTAATGATCAAGGATCTCCGCCATGAGATCGATGAACTGGGAAAACTGGCGACTTACTTAAATGGTCATGAAGCACTTGTATTTAAGATGCGCCGGAAACTGGGACAGCAGGTAAACAAGGCATTTCCAAAGGGAACCAGAAAGCGCAAGATATTAAATTATAGTTTTAATACAGTAAAACATCCGATTAAGTACGGAAAAATGTATGCTACCAAAGAGGGACGCAACCTGATCGAAGGTGATTTTAAGATCGGTGACGGTTATCTTACGGGCGGACATTTGTCCTTCCCGCAGTATGAGAAACCTATGGTATCCATTGTGATCCCATGCTATAATCAGATCCATTATACCTATGCATGTTTGCAGTCTATTCTGGAGTTTACAAAAGATGTGACATACGAGATTATTATTGCAGATGACGTTTCTACAGACGCTACTGCAGAGATCGGCCGCTTTGTAGATGGACTGGTGATCTGCCGAAACAAGACAAATCAGGGCTTCCTGCGCAACTGCAACCAGGCTGCAAAAGCTGCAAAAGGCAAATACATCATGTTCTTAAACAATGATACCAAGGTAACAGAAGGATGGCTGTCTTCTCTGGTAAACCTGATCGAATCCGACGATACCATCGGTATGGTCGGCTCTAAACTGGTTTACCCGGACGGAAGATTACAGGAAGCAGGCGGTATTATCTGGAGTGACGGTTCCGGCTGGAATTACGGCCGTCTGGATGATCCGGATAAGGCAGAATACAACTATGTAAAGGATGTTGACTATATTTCCGGCGCAGCGATCCTGTTATCTGTAGATCTGTGGAAGCAGATCGGCGGCTTTGATGAGCGCTTTGCACCGGCTTACTGCGAAGACTCCGACCTGGCATTTGAAGTAAGAAAAGCAGGCTACAGAGTGGTTTATCAGCCACTTTCCAAGGTGATCCATTTTGAAGGTGTTTCCAATGGTACAGATGTAAATGGTACCGGCTTAAAGCGTTATCAGGTGGAAAACAGCCAGAAATTAAAGGAAAAATGGGCAGACGAGTTTAAGAAACAGTGTGTCAATGACGGAAATCCAAACCCGTTCCGTGCAAGAGAGCGCAGTCAGGGTAAGAAGGTTATCCTGGTAGTGGATCATTATGTTCCTACTTTTGATAAGGATGCTGGTTCCAAGACTACCTATCAGTACCTGAAAATGTTCTTAAAGAAGGGCTATGTAGTCAAGTTCTTAGGAGACAATTTCCTTCACGAAGAACCATATTCCACCACTCTTCAGCAGATGGGAATCGAGATCCTTTATGGAGATCACTGGGCAACCGGTCTTTGGGACTGGCTGAAATTAAATAAAGACGAGATCGATGTGGCTTACTTAAACAGACCCCATATCGCTACAAAATACGTAGATTTTATCAAGGAAAATACCAATATCAAGGTGATCTACTATGGTCATGACCTGCATTTCTTACGTCTGGGCCGTGAATATGAGCTGACCGGAGATATTGATATTAAGAGAGAAGCAGATTACTGGAAAGCCATTGAACTTTCCATGATGCGCAAGGCGGCGATTTCCTATTATCCGTCTTATGTGGAGATCAACGCCATCCATGCTATTGATCCAGAGATCAAGGCCAAGGCTATTACGGCTTATGTATATGATCACTTCCTGACAGGTATCCAGGAAGACTTTGCCAAGAGAGAAGGACTGCTGTTTGTGGGTGGTTTCGCTCATCCGCCAAATGCAGATGCTGTGCTCTGGTTTGCAAAGGAGATCTTCCCTCATATCAGAGAACAGCTGCCGGATATTAAATTCTATGTAGTAGGTTCTAAAGTAACAGATGAGATCAAGGCATTGGAGCAGCCAGGAAACGGCATTATCATCAAGGGCTTTGTCAGTGAAGAAGAACTGGCAAGTCTGTATGCTTCCTGCAAGGTAGTGGTTGTTCCGCTGCGGTACGGCGCAGGTGTAAAGGGCAAAGTAGTAGAGGCAATCTACAACGGTGCACCGATCATCACAACCAGTACCGGTGCAGAAGGCATTCCGCAGGTAGAGCAGGTGCTTGAAGTAGAAGACGATCCGAAGGCATTTGCAGACAAGACTGTGGCGCTGTATCAGGACAATGACCGCTGCCGCCAGATGTGCGAAGGAACCCAGAAATATATCCGTGAACACTTCAGTATGGACGGTGCTTGGAAAGTGATAGAGGGGGACTTTTCGCGATAGCAATGAGCAGTGCGAAAAAGGTTATCAAACGGAGCAGAGGAAAGTTTACTTTCCAAAGAGCAGTTTGAGAAGCTTTTTCATAGGGCGAATGCCCGCGACCGAGAAAATGCGAAGCATTTTGGAGGTTAGCACTGCGGGAATGGCGGAAAAGATTTCAGATAGAACAGGAGAACAGAATATGCAGGCAATCTTATTAGCCGGCGGTTTGGGCACAAGACTTCGCAGTGTTGTAAGCGACCGCCCCAAGCCAATGGCACTGATCGAGGATAAACCATTTATGGAATATGTGACCAGGGAACTGGTGCGCAGCGGCATTACAGAGATCATTTTCGCTGTAGGCTACAAAGGTTCCATGGTAGAGGAATATTTTAAAGATGGAAGCGATTTTGGTTTCCATGCATCCTATGCCTATGAGGAGACTCTTTTAGGCACAGCCGGAGCTATTAAAAATGCAGGTAAATTTATTACAGAAGATCGTTTTTATGTGCTGAACGCAGACACCTTTTACCAGATCGACTATACACGTCTGGCAAAGCAGCAGGACGATCAGAACCTGGATATGGCTCTGGTTCTGCGCCAGGTGCCGGATGTATCCCGTTATGGCAAAGCCAATTTAGATGAAAATGGTATTCTCACCGGATTTAATGAAAAAACAGAGGATCCAGTGCCGGGGACCATCAACGGCGGCATTTATCTGATGAAAAAGAGCCTGTTAGAGGAGATACCGGAAGGAAAAGTTTCCCTTGAAAATGAGATGATACCAAAGTGGCTTTCAGAAGGAAAGAAACTGGGCGGTTTTGTAAACGACGGCTATTTCATCGATATTGGCATCCCGGAAGCATATTTCCAGTTCCAAAAAGACGTAAAAACAGGTGTTGTACATTAAAACAGATCTGAAAAAGGAGAAAAATTATGGTGATCAGAGGCAGAGCGCCCCTTCGCGTCAGCTTTGGCGGCGGCGGCACCGATGTAGCCCCATTCTGTGAGCAGCAGGGCGGCGCTATTATTGGAAGTACCATTAATAAATACGCATATTGTTCCATCGCACCAAGAGAGGATGATCAGATCATTGTCCACTCTCTGGATTTCGATATGACAGTAAAATACAATACAAAGGAAAACTACGTTTATGACGGACGCCTGGACCTGGTAACGGCAGCTTTAAAGGCTATGGATATCAAGCAGGGCTGCGAAGTATATTTACAGTGTGATGCACCTCCTGGTTCCGGCCTTGGAACATCTTCTACAGTTATGGTAGCCATGCTTACAGCCATGGCACGGTGGAAAGGTGTTATGTTAGACGCTTATGCAATGGCAGATCTGGCATATGAAGTGGAGAGAGAAGATTTAAAGATCGACGGCGGTTATCAGGATCAGTATGCGGCAACCTTCGGCGGCTTCAATTTCATGGAATTCCATGGACGCAACAATGTGGTAGTAAACCCGCTGCGTATTAAAAAAGATATTATCCATGAACTGCAGTATAACCTGCTGTTATGCTATACAGGAAAAATCCATGTTTCTGCCAATATCATCAAAGACCAGGTGCAGAACTATGAAAAGAAAGACGCTTTTGATGCTATGTGTGAGGTAAAGGCACTGGCTTATGCCATGAAAGATGAGCTGTTAAAAGGCAATCTTCACAGTTTTGGAAAACTGCTGGACTATGGCTGGCAGAGCAAAAAACGTATGAGCAATAAGATCTCCAATCCGCAGATCGATGAACTGTATGACGAAGCATTAAAAGCCGGAGCATTAGGCGGCAAGCTGTTAGGCGCTGGCGGAGGCGGATATCTGCTGATGTACTGTCCATACAATGTGCGTCATAAAGTAGCAGCCCGTATGGAGTCCATGGGCGGACAGCTGGCAGACTGGAACTTTGAGCTTCGGGGCGCCCAGAGCTGGGTGGCAGACGAAGACCGCTGGCAGTATGACAAAGTAAAAGTGCATATGCCAAACGGAGAATATTGTTTTGATCTGAAGTAAGATTTGGACTGCAAAAAAACAGACCGATGCAGTATAGACATATAAAAAATGGTTACAGTTCAGCCTTGCATCTTCTTGCCCGCTTGCAGCGGACAAGAAGCTTTGGGCGTCCGCCTTATGAAGATTTAGTGCCCAAAGCACTTATGAAAACAAGTTTTCAACGTACTTTTGACCCTAAATCTTCGCAAGGCTGAACTGTAACAAAAAATGTAAAACAGGAAAAATGGGAAACAATCGCGTGGAACATACATTAAACAAAGTAGTATTTCTGGATCGGGACGGCACCTTAAACGAAGAAGTGAATTATCTTCATAAAACCGAAGATATGAAGCTTCTTCCTGGTGTGCCCCAGGCACTAAAAAAGCTGAAAGATGCAGGATATAAACTGATCGTAGTCACCAATCAGGCGGGAGTAGCCAGAGGTTATTATACAGAAGATGATGTAAAGAATCTTCATCAGTATATGAATCAGGTCCTGCAAAAAGACGGGGCCTGGATCGATGCCTTTTATTACTGCCCCCATCACCCGGTACATGGGATCGGTATTTATAAAAAAGAATGTAACTGCCGCAAACCGGGGACCGGTATGTTTGAAATGGCAGAAAAAGACTTCCCGGTAGATAAAGCGGCTTCCTATATGATCGGGGATAAGCTTCTGGATACCGAAGCAGGACAGAGATTCGGTGTTGCTTCGATTCTGGTAGGAACCGGTTACGGGGCAGAGCTTCATAAAGAAGCCCAGGAAAAAGATGAAAAGCCGCCTTATGATCATTATGCAGATACACTGGAAGAAGCGGCACAGTGGATATTGGAAAAAAATGGAAAATAAAAACCAATGATGATTTTTCAATATCAAAAGGAGAGCAGAATATGAAAGAACTTAGATTTTTAGAGGAATTAGTGCAGCGTTATCCGGTACTTGAACCGGTAAAAGGAGATATCCTCAAAGCATATGAGCTTATAAGAGACTGCTATGAAAATGGCGGAAAACTGATGATCGCAGGAAATGGCGGCAGCTGTTCCGATAGTGAACATATTGTAGGAGAACTGATGAAAGGATTCGTAAAACGCCGTCCTGTATCAGCAGAACTGGCGCAGGCTCTTAAGGCAGCAGATCCTCAGATGGGAGAAAAACTGGCTGAAAATCTTCAGGGTGGTCTTCCTGCCATTGCACTGACTGGCCATGGAGCATTGACGACTGCATTTTCTAACGATGTAAATGGGGATCTTACCTTTGCACAGCAGCTTTACGGATATGCAAAAAAAGGGGATGTATTCCTGGGAATCACTACTTCCGGCAATTCTAAAAATGTACTTTATGCGGCAACGGCAGCTAAAGCATTAGGTGTGACAGTGGTCGGCCTGACTGGCCGTGACGGCGGAAAGATCAAAGGATTTTCCGATGTTTCTATTGTAGTTCCGGAGCAGGAGACCTTTAAGATCCAGGAACTTCATCTTCCTGTATACCATGCATTGTGTCTGATGCTGGAGGACCATTTTTATGAGTCATAAGCATGTATATGCAATACCTGCCTATGGAGATTCCCCTTATCTGGAAAGCTGTATTCAGTCTCTGAAAGCGCAGCAGGTGGCTTCTCCGGTTATCCTCTGTACTTCCACACCAAGTCCGTTTTTAGCGGATATGGCTGAGAAATACGATCTTCCCTACTATATTCGGGAAGGAAAGAGCAACATCAGGGATGACTGGAATTATGCCTATTCCATGGCAGATGCAGAGTTTGTCACCATCGCCCATCAGGACGATATGTACTGCAAAAATTATGGAAAAGAACTGTTAAAAGCAGCTGCAAAATATCCGGATATGACAGTATTTACCTCCGATTATGCCATTGTGAAAAATAAAAAGGTGATCACCGGAGATAAAATGCTGTGGGTAAAGCGGATCCTGCGGCTGCCGCTGCGTTTTCACAGGCTTTGCAGCTTTACATGGATAAAAATGCTGCCGCTGATATTGGGAAATCCTATTTGCTGTCCGGCAACCACTTACAACAAAAGAAAGTTAGGAGAATCCTTTGTCCAGTCAGAATATCAGTTTGCGCTGGACTGGGATCATATGGTTCAGCTGGCAGGAAAAAAAGGCAGGTTTATTTGTGTGGAAAAACCGCTGATCTATTACCGGGTTCATGAAGGTGCTACCACCAATGCCTGTATCAAAGACAACCGGAGAGCAAAAGAAGAGGCAGAAATGTTTGCCAGATTCTGGCCAAAACCGGTGGTAAAACTGATCATGAAAGGGTATTCCCAGGCTTATAGGGAGTACGATGTACCAGGGTCAAAAAGATAAAAATAAAGGAACAGTTAAAAATGGGGAGTAAACGAGGAAACAAAGCCCTGATACTTGTTGTATTCTGGCTGATAACAGCTGTTCTCATAGGAACTGCTGCAAACAAACTCATGTTTCATGGCCCTGTGGGGGATACATTGCGAAAAAAAGAAACAGGGCGGATGCTTGTGGAACTGGCTGTCCTGTTTTTGTGGAATCTGTGGTGGCTGTGCCTGGCTGTAAAAGCGAAAGAGAAAAAGGTGCTGGCGGTGGCTGGTCTGATACCTGGCTGGCTGCTTTTTCTCTGGGGACACAGGATCCTGGTTCCGCTTATAGGAGCGGCTGTCTGGATGGGAACACTGATCGGATATGGAGCCTGCATCAACAGCTGTTTTTGGCGGTCTTTTGGCAAAAAAGACACAGATCTGCTTCCGGTCTGGGAAAAGATCGTTCTTGGTCTGACTACCGGAAGTGCTGCATGGATGGTGTTTGTGTGTATGGTTTCCCTTACAGGACATGGCGGGATCGGGCTTTGGAGAAAGTGCGGAATGCTGCTTTTTGTGGGGATTATGGGGATCTGTCTGTGGAAAAGCAGAGCAATTTTTCAAAAATCTGTGGACAACCATCACAAGATAGAGAAAATATTGCCTGAAACAGTGCTTCAGGCGGCACTCCTTGCTTTCATCCTTACCATGCTGTTTCTTCAGGCCGGGCGTTTAAATCGTGAGTTAGATTACGATTCCCTTCACTATGGTCTTCGTTCCGTTTACGTATTGGACAACGGAAAAGGTATTTATGAAAACCTGGGAATGATCAATCTGGTCTATACCTACAGCAAAGGGGCAGAAGTACTGGTACTGCCTTTGGCAGGCACACCAACCTATGGTTTTGTGCTTTCCTTTACATTCTGGACAACCGTGATCAGCGTGATCACTGCTGCAGTGATCGGCAGGCGCTTTGGAACAAAAACAGCAGGATTCTGGACCGGAGCGTTGTTTACTGCCATTCCAGGGATTATGAATATGGCGGTTTCCGCAAAAAGTGACAGTATCACGCTAATGTGTCAGCTTATTATTTATGATATGCTTTGTCTGGCTGCTGCCCCGGATCTGAAAGGGGAAGATGGATGCAAAATGGAATGGAAAGGTACTGACCAAAAGAGCAGTACAGTGCCTGGAAAAGGAACCTGGCTTATCTTTGCAGTGTCCGTATACATCCTTTCCCTGGTTTATAAACCAACGGCGCTGGTATTTTCCACTGCTTTAGGCGGTGTAGGGCTGGTATGTCTGCTTATTTTTACAAAAACAGGTAAAAAGGATGAAAATCAGGCCAGAAAGCTGGATAAGCGGGGATTTTTAACATGGATCCTGCCGCTTTTTGCAACAGCAGGGCTGTGGTACCGAACCTGGCTTCTTACAGGAGTCCCGGTGACATCTGTATTTGCCAATTTCTTTGAAAAAATAGGCTTTAAAGTAAAATATCCCTATAACTTTTCACATGTGATCGGTGATCCTTCCGTTCTTTCCCGGCAGGAAAAGATAAGCAGGCTGCTGGCACGTTTAAAGGGAATCCTCATTTCTCCTGTAGGAGAAGACATGGATCATGTGATCATTGCCTGGGGAACGGTGCTTGTAACCGCGCTTTTGTTATTCTGGATCTTCCAGGTAATAATAAGAGTTATAAAACGGCAGAAAATCTCACAGCTGGATTTTTTTGACGGCTTTCTTATGATCACACTGTTAGCTGGTTCTGCTGCCAGTATTTATACACTTTCCCAGGTAGATGGAAACTATTTCATACTGGTGTATGCAGTGGTAGTTATCAGTACTGTGCGGATCACAGGACACTGGTTCAAAATAGAAGAGGAAGAAGATACTGCTCCAGCTGCGGCAAGAATGGGTGAAGGTGATTTCATGAGCCGCAAAAAGGAGCTGTCTGGCGGCTGTTTCCTGCGGATCGGCATCTGCCTTCTGGCAGTTCCGTTCCTGCTTTTTAATACGCTTATCACTTCCTCAACCAGTTGGGCGAGCTGCCCGGGTTTTACCCCATTTAAATTAGTAAACAGAGGATATTATGATCACCGCCATCACAGGCACGAAAGCTGGGAGCGAAAAGGCTGTAAGGAGCTTTGCTCACGTCTTACCAAAAGAAACCGGGTAGTGGCTTTTGGTTTCCATCCCCAGGTGCTGGATATGCCCTGCAGCGTGCAGAGCTATTATGACATAACAGGAAGCGGCGGGGATGTATATCTTGTAAAAAAACTGGCCTACTTTGAGGAATATTTAAAGTGGGCAAAAACCGAATACATCTATGTACAGGCGGGCTACCTGGCAGATCAGCCAAGAGCCTGTCAGATCATTGAAGATATGATCGCAGAGGGAACCTTAAAAGATATTACCTTTGAGTGGGGAAATATGCTGGCAAAAGTAGATCTGGATCATCCATTTAAAGAACCGGATGAAAGATTGGTACAGCTGTTTCGTGATACCTACAGCATGGAGAAAAACGGAGAATAAACGACGGAGCGCGTTTCAAATATAGGGCTGCAATAAGGAGGCGTAAATTTTGGACACCAGGGAAAGAATTAAATTCAGGATCGGATTTTCCAGAATGGAAAAACAATACCAATGGAAGGACCATGTGATCTTTATGGGACTTCTGTTAGGGTTAGCAGTGTGGGTGAACCATGGGATACAGATCAAAGGTCTATACATGGACGATCTGTATTTTTGGTCCTGCTATGGCGAACAAAGCTTCTTTGAGTATGTATTTCCCATGGGAAGCACCCGTTTCCGCTTTCTATACTATCTTGCAGCATGGTTTGAGATGGCAGTAGTAAGAAACCACGTAGCACTTTTCGTACCTATTAACATATTGCTAAATGCAGCATTGTCCTGGTATCTGTATTCCATTGGATGGCGGCTTTCAAGGGCAAAAGCCATCGGCTTCTTTACAGGAGCCATGTTTTTAGCCAGCCGCATGGCATATTACCAGATTGGACAGGTTTTGGGACTGATGGAGACTATGGCCCTTTGGATGGCTGTTTCCATTCTCTGGAACCTGTACCGTTATATCAATGAAGAAAACAGGGAAAACTGCTGTTACTTTGCCAGCCTGCTGTATTTCGGAGTATGTTTCGTACATGAGCGATATATGGCGCTGCTGCCATTATTATTACTGGCTCTTGTGGTAAAAAAATGCAAAAAAATCTCTCTTTGGTTTAGCGCACTCATTTCTTTTGGAATGGTACAGCTGATCCGTGCCTTTACCATTGGCTCTGTCCTTCCGGCAGGAACCGGCGGAACCCAGGTGGCAGACACCTTAAACATTCCCCAGGCGATCAAATTCGCCTTCAGCCAGGCGGCCTATGTATTCGGCGTAAATGCAGGTCCGGAGCATTTAAACGGCTGTCCCTGGAGCGAAAGCCCCATGTGGGTCAAAGGACTGATCGCAGGCGCGGATGCAGTGCTTTTGATCATGGTTCTGGCATTTTTGGTGAGATTCGTTACAGAAAAACAAAAAGAACACAGATGGGTCATGCTGTTTAACACCCTGCTTTTCGTAGGTTTCATCGCCTTAAATATAGCTTCTTCCAGTGTGACGATCCGTGTGGAGATGCGCTGGATCTATGTATCTTTGGCAGGCGCGCTGCTTTTCCTTTCCTACATTTATGGGGAATTGACCCAGGGAGTAAAAAAAGAACTGTACTTAAAGCGGCTGTGGCCGTGGGGGATTCTCTTTGCCCTTTACGTAGTTCTTATGCTTCCGGCAGAGCTGTTCTATCGCAGCTGCTATCCAAAGCTGTATCTGTGGCCGGATCAGCTGCGCTATAATTCCCTGGCAGAGCAGACCTATGAAAAATATGGGGATGATATTTTCGGAAAAACCATTTATATCGTGGGAAATACCTATGAGATGAGCGATTTTACTGCCCGCACATTCTTTAAAGTATTTGATCCCAACAGGAAGGCAGAAGGCACAAAAGTAGAATTTATCGACAGTATCCGCGACATTGGCCAGGTAGATGGCCAGATGCTGGTTTTAAGAGAAGATCCGGGTCATAACGCTTTTCAGGATATTACAGATTTTGTACGAAGTCTGAAATTGCAGGTGGACTATGGTTATTATTCTGATGGCTGGATGGATGAACATGCTTCTCTTACTGTGATGGCAGGTTCCACCGGTGAAATAGAGCTGGAGATCATGTATCCGGGAGTAATGAGCGGCGGAGAATCCATTTCTATTGCTAAAGATGAAGAACCGGCCCGCATACTGCCTCTTCGTTCCAGTGTAGTGACAACTTCGATCCAGGCAGAACCGTGGCAGTTAGTCCAGCTGAAGTTTGACTATAACTTCTATATGCAGAATGCCAGAGAGCAGAGGGGCGAAGACCGCCTGGCAGCCATCGTGCATATTACAACACCATAGTACAGCATTCATGAAATCTGCAAAACGCTGCACCAGAGGTGATTCAGGAGGAAAATACATGAAATGTTTCAGCAACAGGGAGAACCATAAAAACAGTGGGATCAAGGAAGCTGCCATCTGTCTGCTCCCGCTTTTGGGTATGGTCTTTCTTTTGTGGTATATCAAAAATGCGGCCTGTGATGTGGTCTATTCCGACTATATCCGTCTGGTAAACAGCTATCTTCCGGATGTATATAACCCAAAGAAATTCTTTGTGGCTGATGTGCTGACCCGTATCCCTGTTAATTACCTGGGACGTATCATCAATGTTCAGTTTTTCGGATTTTCCATTACTTTTGACCGGGTATTAGGCGTGATAAGCGTAGGACTGGCAGCCTGGTGCTTCTCTGCTTATTCCCGACAGTTGAAAATTTCTGTCTCATGGTTTATCGCCCTTATGGTGGTCATGTTCAGCCTGAATAAATGGGAGATGCTGACAAATGGAAGCGGCTGGTCTCATTTCTTTGCCTTTTCCTGCTTCTATTATCATCAGATCCTTTTTGACCGGTATTACCGGGGAGAAGAAAAAAAGTGGGACAAGATCATACGGATGATTCTTCCCTGGATGATCATCCTGGGAACAGCAGGCCCTTACTGTGCTGTCTATGCGGCCACTATGATACTGGTCTTTGGCGCAGCAGCGTTTCTGGACTCTGGGCCAAAAAGAAAAAGCTATATCTGTTTTCTTTTCTGCACCCTGATTCCGCTGCTTCTTTACATTTTAAGCAATTCTTTTGCAGTAGAAGAACACGCAGGAGCTACAGGAAGGTCGCTGGGACAGATATTAGCCGATCATCCCACATTTCCCCTGCGGTTTATCCTTAAATCCCTGGCAGGAATGTTCATAGGAGGAGAAGAATTACAGCAGTGGATCCAAAATAGTTGGATTTCCAACGAAATTGTCTATTTATTGGGTGCAGTTTTGATGGCGGGCTATTTATGGTCCCTGTGGCTGAACATAAAATTTGAGATTTATAAAAAAACACTGTTCCCACTTATACTCCTTATATCTGGCGGGGCGAACCATCTTCTGATCTTCCTTTCACGCTATATTTTTGAAAAAGAAGACTATGCTTTAAGTTCCCGTTATGCCCTTCAGTTTCAGGTGGGTGTGCTGGGGATCCTTCTTACATTTGCACTTGTAAACAGAAACTTAAAACGTTTTGCTGTTGTTTTTGAAACAGCCTTCTGTATTGCAATCCTTTTAGGAAATGGTTATACTACTTATCGTGAGATACAAAAGGCACCTTACAGAGAAGAAAACTTTGAGAAAATGGCAGTGATGGCACCGGCCATTCCGTCCATGACAGAAGAAGAATTAAAAGAACATTCTAAAGAGATCGATGCTCTTTATGAATATAAAAAAGGAACAGACAAAATCCAGGAAGCATTTCGTATCCTGGAAGAAAACCACCTGAATATCTTCAGGGATAAATAAACTCTTGGAGGAAAAAATGAAAGTTGTTATCTTAGCAGGCGGCTTCGGCACCAGGATCAGCGAAGAAAGCCATTTAAAACCAAAGCCAATGATCGAGATCGGAGAAAAACCGATCCTGTGGCATATTATGAAATATTATTCCGAATTCGGATATCATGATTTTGTGATCTGTCTGGGGTATAAGCAGTATGTTGTAAAAGAATTTTTTGCAGACTATTTCCTGCATACATCTGATGTTACCTTTGACCTGGCTAATAACAGCATGGAAGTACACAACAATTATTCTGAACCATGGAAGGTGACGCTGGTAGATACCGGTTTAAATACCATGACCGGCGGCCGTGTAAAGCGCATCCAGCCATACATTGGAAATGAGCCATTTATGCTCACCTACGGTGACGGTGTTTCCAACGTAGATTTAAATGAACTGGTAGCTTTCCATAAATCCCATGGCAAGATCGCAACCATTACCACAGTGAATCTGGGACAGTCTAAAGGTGTGTTAAATATTTCCGATGACAATACGGTTCTTTCTTTCCGTGAGAAAGATGATAATGACGGCGCTCTCATCAACGGCGGATTTATGGTAATGAATCCGGAGGTCTTTGATTACCTGGAAGGCGATTCAACCATTTTTGAACAGGGTCCTATGCAGAAGCTGGCAGCAGAAGGCCAGATGAAATCCTTCTATCACGGCGGATTCTGGCAGTGCATGGATACCCAGAGAGAGATGAAGAAACTGGAAGAACTGTGGCAGTCTGGAAAGGCACCATGGAAGATCTGGAAAGACTAAGGAGCGGTTATGACATTAGAAGAACTGAGATCATTCTATAACGGAAAAAAAGTACTGGTCACAGGACATACCGGTTTTAAAGGTTCCTGGCTGGTACGCATCCTGACACTGGCTGGCGCCCAGGTAACTGGTTATGCATTAAATCCGCCTACGGATCCTGCGCTTTTTGAGATCGCAGGACTGGAAGATACTATCCACAGTATAGAAGGAGATGTGAGGGATCTGGCACATCTGCGCCGCGTGTTTGATGAGGTAAAACCGGAGATCGTATTCCATCTGGCAGCACAGCCTATTGTAAGGGAATCCTATAAGGAACCGGTTTATACTTATGAAACCAATGTAATGGGCACTGTGAATGTATTGGAGTGTGTGCGCCTTACAGACAGTGTAAGATCCTTTTTAAATGTAACAACGGACAAAGTATATGAGAATAAAGAATGGGAATACGGATACCGGGAATGTGATCCACTGGATGGTTATGATCCCTATTCCAACAGTAAATCCTGTTCCGAACTGGTGACACACAGCTATAAAAAGTCTTTCTTTGAGGATGGACGCTGTGCCATCTCCACTTCCCGTGCAGGAAATGTGATCGGAGGCGGTGATTTTGCAGCAGACCGTATTATCCCGGACTGCATCCGCGCAGCAGCAGTGGGAAAGCCGATCCAGGTGAGAAATCCACATTCCACCAGACCGTATCAGCATGTATTAGAGCCTTTGGCTGTTTACCTGACCATCGCTATGGAGCAGTATAAAGATGGCAAATACCAGGGATATTATAACGTAGGGCCGGATGACAGAGACTGCGTTACGACTGGTGATCTGACTGATATGTTCTGCAAAGCCTGGGGAGAGGGCATGACCTGGGAAAATCACTGGGCTGGCGGACCTCATGAGGCAAATTTCCTGAAATTGGACTGCTCAAAGATCAAAACTGTTTTTGGCTGGAAACCAAGATATACTGTAAAAGAAGCCATTGAAAAAACAGTGGAATGGTCTAAGGAGTATTTAAACGGGGCAGATATGTTAGAGGTAACAGACCGGCAGATCCGGGACTTTTTCTCTTGAGAGTTGGAATTAGAATTAAAAATATGTAACAGTTCATAGGATGCAGGGCAGAACTGTAATAACCAAATTAGTAGGAGATAAAACTATGTTTGAACATACAACGGAAGCAGAGGCAAGAAAACAGATCCTGGATCTGGTAGCTGATTACTGCGATACTTTCCATAAGAAAAAAGAATACAAAGAAGGGGACCGCATTCCGTATGCGTCCAGAGTTTATGATCACAGCGAAATGGTCAATCTGGTAGACAGTTCCCTGGAGTTCTGGCTGACTTCCGGTCGTTATACAGATGAATTTGAGAAGAAACTGGCAGAATATCTGGGAGTGCGCTATTGTTCTTTAGTCAATTCCGGTTCTTCCGCAAACCTGATCGCATTTATGGCACTGACTTCTCCTCTTCTTGGAGAGCGCCGTGTGAATCGTGGGGACGAGGTTATTACTGTTGCCTGTGGTTTCCCTACTACGGTAGCACCTATGATCCAGTACGGGGCAGTGCCGGTATTTGTGGATGTGACGATCCCTCAGTATAATATTGATGTAAATATGTTAGAAGAGGCAAGAAGCGAAAAGACCAAAGCAGTGATGATCGCCCATACACTGGGAAATCCATTTGATCTGCGGGCTGTAAAAGCATTTTGCGATAAATATAATCTGTGGCTGGTAGAAGATAACTGTGATGCATTGGGAACACAGTATACGATGGAAGAAGACGGAAAAGAAGTGGTGCATTTCAGCGGCACAGTAGGTGATATCGGCACTTCCAGTTTTTATCCGCCTCATCATATGACCATGGGAGAAGGCGGTGCTGTGTATACAGATAACCCACTTTTAAATAAGATCATCCGCTCATTCCGTGACTGGGGAAGAGACTGTATCTGTCCATCCGGCCATGATAATATGTGCGGACACCGTTTTGACCGTCAGTACGGCGAACTTCCTGTGGGATATGATCATAAGTATGTTTATTCCCATCTTGGATATAATCTGAAGGCAACAGATATGCAGGCTGCGATCGGATGTGCCCAGTTAGATAAGTTCCCGTCTTTCGTAGAACGCCGCCGTCATAATTTTGCAAGATTAAAAGCTGCGTTAGCTGACTGTACGGATAAGCTGATCCTTCCGGAGGCAGCACCTCATTCTAATCCAAGCTGGTTTGGATTTTTGATCACTTGTAAAGAGGGTGTGGACCGTAATCAGACGGTTCAGTATATTGAGAGCAAGGGCGTACAGACACGTATGCTGTTTGCGGGAAATCTGATCAAACATCCTTGTTTTGATGAAATGAGAGCTTCTGGAACGGGATATCGTGTTGTTGGTGATCTTGAGAATACGGAGAGGATTCTTAGGGATACATTCTGGGTTGGAGTTTATCCGGGAATGAATGATGAGATGATTGATTTTATGGCGAAGACGATCCGTGAGGCTGTGAGGTAGAGAAAGGTCCGAACTGTGAAATGGGGGCTTGATTTTTCAGTGTATCATTGTCCACTGGCTTTCGCTTGCGTCTGTTCGCCTGCATCGGACTTTGTCCGCTGCATTCGAACATCCACGCTCAAGATGTGGACAATTGATAAACTGAAAACGCCCCCTTTTCCCAGTTCTAGGTAGTAGAGTGAGTAAGTTGCTGTTCATGCAGCGCATGAACAGCAGCAGAAATGTATTATATAAAGGTGTGAAGGAGGGAGATGGATATATGGCTGAGGATGTGAAGGTTATGCAGGAAGAAAAGCAAGATGAGGCTGTACAGACCGCAAGTCTTGGCAATGGCGGCGGGATTGTGGATCATGTAGGTTATGATATGAGTCATGTTCACAGGGCGAATCTGAAGATCCTTAAGGAGATTGACCGTATTTGCCGCAAGTATAAGATCCAGTATGCTTTGGATGCGGGAACTTTGATCGGGGCAGTACGCCATAAAGGATTTATCCCCTGGGATGATGATGCGGATATTGTTTTTACCAGAAATCAGTTTGAAGCTTTTAAGAAGGTAGTGAGACGAGAACTTCCTGATACAATGGAACTGGTGGAACCGGACAGTTTCCATGGTGGAAAAGCGTTTTTTGATTTTACTCCGCGTATTATTTATAAAAAGAGCCGTATGCACCCGGATAGTGATAAAATGGATTATTATGATGGAAAGTTGAATCACTTATGGGTGGATCTGTTTATCCTGGATAAGCTGCCTAAGGGAAAAGCGGCAGCAGAGATGACCCGTTTTATGCATAAAGCGGTGTATGGCCTGGCAATGGGACATCGTCATGATCTGGATTATAGTAAATACAGCCTTATGTATAAGATTTTTGTAGGCGGGCTTGCAACCGTGGGAAAATTGATCCCTATGAAGGTGATTTTTGCTATGCAGAAGGCGATTGCACGGAAGGACAAAAACAGTAAGGGTGATCTGCGCTATTATAGTAATTATCAGCCGGATTATCTTTATGTTACGCTTCGCAGGGAATGGTGTGAGGATGTAGTGGATGCTCCTTTTGAAGATACGGTTTTGATGATCCCTAAGGGATGGGATCCGGTTTTGAAGGAAGTGTATGGAGATTATATGCAGCTTCCGCCGGAGGAACAGCGCGTACCGACCCATTCCAGTTTACAGATACAGGTATATGATGAATGAACACTACAGCAGAGAATAATATAAATAATAGTTATGGAATAAGCGAGAAAGCTAAAAATAAGTGCAGGTTATCGGTGGTTGTATCTGTATACAATGAAGAGAAGGCACTGCGGGATTTTTACAGGGAAACGAATAAGGTTCTGGAGCAGATTGAAACTTTGGGCTGGGAGCATGAGCTTGTATTTGTGAATGACGGCAGTAAGGATCAGAGTCTGAATATTTTGGAAGAACTGGCGGGAATGGACAAAAATGTGAAGGTTGTCAGTTTTTCACGGAATTTTGGACATGAAGCAGCTATGATCGCAGGAATTGATTACAGTACCGGGGATGGAATTATCTGTATGGATGCGGATCTTCAGCATCCACCGGAATGTATTCCAAAGATCATAGAGAAATTTGATGCCGGTTATGAGGTTATTAATATGGTCCGCACGAAGAATCAGTCTGCGGGTCTGATAAAGAATATAACATCTTCTGGTTTTTATTGGCTTATTAACCATATTTCGGATGTCCATTTTGAGCCCAATGCTTCTGACTTTTTTGCCATCAGCCGTCATGTAGCCCAGGTTTTGAAGAATCATTACCGGGAAAAAGTAAGATTTTTACGGGGCTATGTACAGAATGTAGGCTTTAAGAAAACCAATATTGAGTATGAAGCCAGGGCAAGAGTAGCAGGAGAGAGTAAATACAGCATTAAGAAGTTATTTATTTTTTCTATTAATACCATACTTTGCTTTTCGAATATGCCGCTGAAACTAGGAATTTATGCAGGTGTATTTTCAGCAGCATTGGGTGTGCTGGTTATGGTGTACACTCTTTGTACCCGCCAGGGAGCTCCCAGTGGCTATGCGACGATCGTGGTGCTTTTATGTTTTATGTTTGCAATGATGTTTTTGTTGATCGGGATCATTGGTGAGTACATTGCGATCCTTTTTACGGAATTAAAGGACAGACCGGTTTATATTGTGGAAAAAACGAAAAACATATAACGTAACAGTTCAGCCTTGCGAAGATGCAAGGCTGAATGGTAACGGGATTATAAAGGGGGCTGTGGCTGATATGCGGGAAAATGAATATATAACCGTTATTTCGGACAGAAAAAATATCGCATTGAAAAGCAGCGAGATCCTCTATGTGCTTATGGACGGAAAGACAGCGCAGCTTCATATATCAGATGGTTATGTATATGAAACGCGGAAAACTTTAAATGAACTGGAACAGCTTCTGGGAGATGAGTTTATTAAGCTGCACCGGGGCTGTATTGTATCTGTACGTGCCGTTCATGGGATCACGGATAAGGTTATTTTAAATAATGGGGAACTTTTGGAATATACTCTGCGCAAGAAGCAGCGGATCATAGATGAATTGTGTATGAAACAAAAACGGATGATCCAGAGTATTTCTGAAAGTGAGGAGCAGGTCCCGGATACAGCGGAAGAATACCATCAGCATTATAAAAGTTTCGACAGACTGCCCTTTGCATTTACGGATATAGAAATGGTATTTGATGAGGACAAGCATGCCATAGACTGGATCTTCCGCTATGGGAATCTGGAACTGGCCCGTTTGGAGAAGCTGCCTTTGGAAAGTCTGATCGGAGGTTCTTTTGCCAATCTGTTTCCCAATATGGATCCAAAATGGCTGCAGAATTATGAAAGGGCGGCTCTTTATGGTGAGACATTGACGTAGAAAAGTGGATCTGCGACGAATACGTCCAGGATGAAAATGGAAACTGGCCTACTGAGGGCGAGTTTATCTTCACCGCAGTCCTTCCGGAAGACTATGAACTGGCAGAAGGCGTAAAAGGTCTGGAAGTAAAGGTGACACTGGTGGATTCGGGAGTGGCCTTGTTGGCAGACTATAGTGCTTATAGCGATTACATCGAGATTGACGAAAAATATACAAGTGGATATTCAATCAGCAAAGATGGTAATGGATATGTGCTGACTTTGAATAGTGATTTCAATTTGTCAGAAAGTGAAAGCTCCCCTACCTACAGTATTAATATTAAGAGTGGGAAATGGAAAATAGAGGTAGAAGGGACAGTTAATGTTAGAGGCAGCTTAATCATTGCTGAAGGAGCAGAGGCAACAATCCAGGGATCTACGATACAAATCTGTCTAATTGGTTCTATGCAGACGCGAACCAGGGAATGAAGACCGGTTGGCAGATGATCGATGGTAAATGGTACTATTTCCACATGGTATCTGATGGAACCAAGGGTCGTATGTATACTTCTTCACGGACTCTGGATGGCTATTACGTAAAAGAAGATGGCAGCTGGGATGAAGAAAAGGGAGTATAAGACAAGAAAACGAATACAGAAACGGATAAGTAAATCCTAAAAAAGCGACAGTATATAGCTGCAAATCAGCAGTATATACTGTCGCTTTTTGATAAAGCATTAAAATAGCTATAGATTCCCAACAATCTGTTGATCTGTGTAACCTAGTGGGATTTTCTCATGTTTTTATTAGATGCTCTTCAGAAAATCCTCCTCAGAAGTAGCCTTTGCCGCCTTTTTTAGCCATATTAGCAGGCGAGCGGTGTCCGTTTCAGACAAAATCATTTCACGGGTCGTTTTGGATACAGGACCATTTTCTTCTAATAAATTTAAGATTGATTCTGTTTTACCTAAATTTTTACCTTGTTCAATTCCAACCGATAAAATGCTCATTTTTACAGCCTCCCATTCTTCCGATTGCTTTACTTCAGTGACGATCTTGTCCAGCTGGATGAGCCGCTCATCGTTTACGATGATCTCTGGATTTTGAAGAGTAGTATGCTTCATGTATTGAAGCAGGCTGACAAGCAACGGTTCCCCATTTTTACTGGACATGTTTACAAAGATTTTCGTAGTGCCGTCTTCTAAATGCAGATCTTTGATTTCTTCGCATTGTTCGGTAAAAGTATATTTTGCCAGTCCTTTGCCGAAAATATCCTGTTGTGTGATAAAGGTGATAACTGTAGGCGGCAGATTTTTGTAACGTGTCTCTCTCCCGGACTTTAAGAGGGGAGTATCAATGAGTCCCTGGTAAAATCTGGCTCTGCGTCTCATATCGTCCTGGGTAGTGTCATTTTGCATTTCCGTAGCAAAATTCCGTCCAGTTGTGTCAGTAGATCTGGCATCAAGTCGTATGGCACGATGCCCGCCTTTGTTTAAAATGACTTCTTCTACATGCACTTCTTTCAATTGTAAGTCTGCTTCACCTGTAATGATGCTCAAGATCGTCTGGTGTGCTGTCTGGTTCTTCATAACCGACAGAAACAAGGCAAAATCGCAAAGATTAAATTCCATGTTTTCAAGCTGTAAAGATTGTAGGTCTGCTTCCGTTTGCCATAAGTTTTTTTGCATATGCATAGTCCTTTCCTGTGTGGCAGGAAGCGTTTTTATCTAACTCCCTGCCGAATCCATAAATATGAGAATTAAGCAAAGAGTTTCAAATAAGATGCTGTTTTCGATACAGCTGAGAAAAAAGAAATATTAGATAATCTATGAAATCTTGCTTGTAATCAGAATAGCAGTTTTCAGAACAAAAGTCCAGAGTACGGTGGGGGATTTTTAAAATTATTTCGGATTTTTGAATCCATATAACGAAACTGCGGGTTGCTTTTTTTGAAATAGAATTTCCTGTATAATATACATATTAATAAGCAGTCATTTTTTCGCAGAAAAATAGCGCAATGTAGAAAACGGAGGGAAAGAGAATGGAAAATGAGAATATTATTTATAAGCTTCGTACACAAAAAGGAATGTCACAGGATGAACTGGCAAAGAAAATTATGGTTACACGACAGGCAGTGTCACGTTGGGAAAATGGTGAAACCATTCCCAATACGGAAACACTAAAGCTTTTATCAAGGGAATTTGATGTATCGATCAACACACTTTTGGGGGAACCAAGAAAATTGATCTGCCAGTGCTGTGGAATGCCTCTTGAAAACGATTCTGTTATTGGCCGGGATCAGGACGGTGCATTAAATGAGGACTATTGCAAGTGGTGTTATGCCGATGGAACTTATACTTATGATAATATGGACAACTTGATCGACGTATGCGTTAAACATATGGTTCATGAAAATTTTACGGAAGAACAGGCACGAGTTTATATGAAAGAACTGCTTCCAAAATTGGACTATTGGAAACGATATGATGAACTGAGTGATCACGGCCAGTTTGAAGAGTTTAAGAAACAGCTTGTTCAGGAGATCAATGATCTGCATATAGAAGGTCTTCCAAAAGTTGAGACTTTATATGCACTGGCAGGAAATGATATAAATCTTGAGTATATGCTTCCAAATGGAAAAACAGTTCAATTTTTAGATGACCGGAAGACCTATCTGGGCAACCAGCTGGAATGTGAATTTGGAGGAGAACGATATTTCGGGGTTCTTGCAGGTATGGACTTTTTACTGGTATCTACTTATGAAGAAAACGGAGTAAATCCAGAACTGGTGCTGTATAAAAAGAGATAATATCTTAGTGAGCCTTGTTTCTTTACAAATATTTAATACTTCCAAAGCTTGACATTCCACCCAAACATCTATATAATCTCAAAAGTGACAATAGTGACAATGTGTCATAAATAACAACCTGTCATTTTGTGATACCAGGGTCAAAAGGTCAGAAATCCGGTATCATTTTACTATTTCACAAAAGAAAACAAGGAGGCTTATAAATGCCAACCCAGCGTTTTTTAAATTTAAAAGAATCCAAAAAAAATGCTATCCTGGAAGCAGCGGCTCACGAATTTGCCAGAGTTCCTTATTCCGCCGCATCCATAAACCAGATCATCAAAGAAGCTGAAATATCCAGAGGCAGCTTTTATACTTATTTTGAGGACAAAGACGATCTGATGCGCTATATGCTTCGAGGATTCCGCGATACCTTAAAAAAGAAAGTATTTGATTATCTGGAAGAAGAAAACGGCAATCCTTTTCGCCTGTGTACCCGCCTGTTGAAAGAATGGATGAAAACAGGAAGCGAAAGGATCACATTCCAGATACACAGAAACCTGCTGGCAGATTTAAGCGTATCCGGACAGAATCAGATGTTTGGCATCCGTGGTTTCCTTATGAAGGACGAACTTTATAAGGCTTTTGTTCAGGAATTATATGAACGCCTTGATAAAGAACAATATCCGACCACTCTGGAAACACTCAGCTACGTAGTAGATATGGCGATGATGATCCTTCTCAAATCTATGGCCATGTATTACCAGAATCCTTCTGAAAAAGAAACTATTGTCCTGGTTTTAACGGAAGAAATGGCCATTCTGGAAAGAGGAATGTGTGTCCGGCATTAACAACATGTATAAAAGCTGAACTGTTA
This sequence comes from uncultured Clostridium sp., assembly GCA_900543885.1. Taxonomy (GTDB): domain Bacteria; phylum Bacillota; class Clostridia; order Lachnospirales; family Lachnospiraceae; genus Enterocloster. Next base: position 22,636 of record UQTA01000015.1, on the reverse strand, counting down.
TTAAAATATATGAGGAGACTTAACAATGAAAAATGTCAGAAAAAAAATAACCAGACTTTCAACTATACTTACGGCATCCATTCTGTCAGCGGCTCTTCCAATCACTGCACTGGCAGCGAAAAACAGCCCGGATGATAACACCTATCAGCCAAAGGACGTTCAGACCGTAGATTACAAAAAAAGCATGACGCCAGATTTTGCCTACTCTGCAGAAAAATGGGCATCTCTTCGGGACAATACCATGGAATACGGTGAACTGGCAGATCTGATCCACGAATACAATCCAACTGTATTAAGCAATCGTTCCACCTACAAAGATCAGAAAAACAAAAACCTGAACGATATTTACGAAGATTACATGAGTGATATCGATGATATCTGGGATCAGGCAGATAATGCAGACAACGATGTAACCTGGGCTTCCCTGCGCTACTCCGCAGGTCTTTTGACCAAACAGGCAGACAACAACTATGAAGATGCAGATATGGAAAAGATCCAGTACGACCAGCAGGAAGCAAAACTGGTATACCAGGCCCAGGAAATGATGGTTTCCCTGCAGCAGTCATCCTACAACCTGGAAAATCTTCAGAGTGCCAGAGACCTGCTTCAGAAACAGTATGAAGCAACACAGGCACAGTTTTCTGTAGGAATGGCAACTCAGACAGATGTGCTTACCGCCTTAAAGAGCGTTCAGGATCAGGACACAGCTATTTTAACAGCAAAAAAGAGCCAGGAAAATGTACACAGAAATCTGTGCCTTATGTTAGGATGGAGTGCAGATGCTCAGCCTGAGATCAAAGAAGTGCCGCAGCCAGATTTATCCCGTGTAGATACTTTAGATCCAAACGCAGATGCTCAGACTGCCATTGATAACAATTACGATGTAAAATATTACACCAAAAAAGCGGGCAACTTAACCAGTCAGGATCTGATTGAATCTAACCAGGCATCTATTGTCAATGCAAAAGATACAGCCATCCGTTCCTTAAAAACACAGTACAATACGGTACTGACTACCAGAGATTCCTTAAATGCAGCAAAAGCCCAGCTTCAGGTAGCAGAAGCAAACTTAAATATCGCACAGGCAAATCTGGCAGTAGGAAGCCAGACCAGCCTGCAGTATCAGAGCACACTGAATACCTATACATCAGCAAAGAACGATGTAAACACCAAGGAGCTGCAGCTTCTCCTTGCATTAGAAGCCTATGATTGGAACGTAAAAGGCCTTACTACATCAAATTAATAGATTTTAAATGCGCATAAAGAAAGGACGAAATAGATGAAAACCAATCATATGAGATCCATAACAGCAGCCACTATGGCATTTTTGCTGGCGGCATCCGCTCCTTTTCAGGTATTTGCAGCAGAAGAGAATCCCTCCAGCGACTATGCGGCCAAACAGCAGCGCCTTGCAGATAACCAGTTAGATTATGATGAGATCAGCGACAGAGTCAAAGAATATTATGCTCCCATCAAAAGTGCTTACAATATGGTCCGTGGAATGAATGAAGACCAGGGACAGATCACAGTTAACGAAAGAACCATGGCAGATGACCTTATTTCTCAGGCAAAGGCAGCGGAAGATCTTGCAAAAGAGCAAAGCGGCATGGAACAGATAATCTCAAAAGCCACTGCCCAGGCACTGCGCAAATCTGCAAACCAGATGCGTACAGCAGCCAATATCATGGATCACTCCCTGGAAAAGAAATCTTCTTCTGAAAAGCAGGTAGACCGACAGGTAAACAGCCTGGTCCTTAATGTAGAAATGATGATGAATCAGTATCAGCAGCTGCAGTCCCAGCGTACCATGGCAGCAAAGGGAGTAGAACTGGCAACAGCAGCAAGACAGCTGCAAAATACCATGCAGGCTCAGGGAATGGCAGTAGATGCAGACGTACTTTCCGCATCAGCAAGTCTTTCCTCCAGCCAGTCCCAGTTAAATACACTGGATGCAGGGATCGAACAGATCCGCAAGATGCTTTGCGCCTTTACCGGATATGAGGAAGCTTCAGCTCCGGTATTTGGAGAAGTACCATCTGCAGATCCATCCTTTATTGATACAGTCAATGTAGCAGAAGACAAGGAGAAAGCAGTTAATAATAACTATGACCTGATCAGTCTCAGAGGAACGACCGGCGGTGGAATGACAGATCTTCAGACCCGTACTACAAAGACCACTACTCAGACTGCTAATAAGCTGAGAAATGTGGAATATTCTGAAGAAAATGTCCGTTCCAATATCCAGGCATTATATGATGCCATGGAAGAAAAAAGATCAGCTTTTGCGGCAGCCCAGACAGCTTACCAAAGCGGTCAGATCTCATGGCAGGCAGCCCAGGTTCAGAAGGCAAAAGGTATGTTAAGCAACATCCAGTATATGCAGCAGGAATTAGCGTGGCTTCAGGCACAGTCTGGCTATCGATGTGCAGATCTGGCACTGCAGCAGGCCATCCAGAATTACAAATGGGCAGTAGCAGGTGTTTCCGTATCTGCAGATACCCAGTGATCGTATACATGAACCCCCAATATCCATATTCCAAAGAAAAGCGGCACCTGTTCCAGTAACATCTGCTGCTTTTTTGCTATAATATATAGAAAAATGTAATTAGTAACAAAAAATATGAGAAAAATAATATAGAATTTCGTTGTTTTATACAAAGAATAGTGTTATCATAAACGAAAGGGGAATATAATAATTCAGTAGAGGGAGTGGAACATGCTATAGTTTTCTGAATTGAGGTGATGTGAATGGTAACCAGAAATTTGGACGTAAGAAAAAGGGCTCTGAATCCGATTCCAATCTCATATCTGATCCAGACCGCAAACCGATTTGATTGTGACATTTTCGTAACCAATGACCAAAAAACAGCAAACCTGAAGCATTATGAAGAATTAAAAAATTTAAGTCTGTATGGTTTTCTGACCATTTGTTTCAAGGGGAGAGATGAGACAGAAGCAGATAACTGTATACGAAAAATCTTATGGCAGGACGAATATCTGCAGGAAAGATAAAAGGAAGTGTAAAAAAATGCACAGTAACGTATAAACAGGAGACCTTGAAGGGAAAGTCTCCTGTTTTTGTTTTATGATATCCAGGGTTCAAAAGTCGAAAGTCCGATGCAAGCTTGCTTGCAAGAGGACTTATGACCTTGGAACCCGCAAAAACATGAATAAGAAGCCATTTTTCGCAGAAAAATGAGCGGATTATTCATGTTTTTCAGGATTGTGAGAGCACGAAGTGCGAAACAATCCGATATCATTCTAAGACTGCTTCTGCTTCAGGTATGCATCTGCATCCTTAAAAAAGCTCCATACGATCATCAGGATGATAAATCCAATAGGAAAAGCAGCTACAATGGAAACAGACTGAAGACTGCTCATGGAGTTTTCCGAGAAGATCAGGGCAATCGGGAAAAGCATCAGGGTAACAGCCCAGAACAGTTTTACCTTCTTATCAGGTTCTTTGTCTGCATCCAGAGAGCGGTAAGAATAGGAGCTTGCAACCATGGTAAGAGCATCAAAAGTAGTGGCATAAAAAGCGATCATGGTAACAGCTAGCAGGATCAGCCCCAGTTTAGCCGCAGGCATTGTCTCAAAAACAGCGATGATCGTCTGGTACAGATCTCCGGTTTCACGGTATAATCCCATCAGATCTAAGATTCCGTGTGTCTGCAGTCCAAGACCATAATTTCCCAGTATGATAAAAGAAGTAAAGGTTCCGGCAAGACCGAAGAAATAGCCGCCTAAAACAGTCTGGCGGATGGTGCGGCCTTTACTGATACTTCCAATAAAGAAAGGAGTAGCTACACACCATACCATCCAGTAAGCCCAGTAGAAGATGGTCCAGTTCTGAGGGAAGGAAGAAGTGCGCAGTGCATCCGTCCAGGTTGCAAGGGAGATAAAATTCTGGGCCAGAGTTCCTACGGCACTGATGCCTGTTTCTATAATGTAGCGTGTCTGTCCGCCTAAAAACAGGAAATAGGCTAACAGTACAAAGAACAGGTAGATACAGGAAGCGGCTAACCTGGCAACGCCCTGCATGCCAAAGTAAACAGCCATTGTGTATATAATGCAGATGATCACTAAAATGGCAATGGTAAGCAGAGGAGTTTCCGGGATTCCTAAAACACGGCTTAAGGCCATGGATAAAAGAGGAGTAGCCAGTGAAAAGGTAGTGGCAGTTCCTGCTAAAAGCGCAAAAACAGCAGTCAGGTCGATTAGCTTTCCGATCACTCCATCCACTTTTTTCCCAAGAAGAGGACGGCAGGCTTCAGAATATTTCTGCTTATTTCTGCGGCGTACATGGATCATAAATCCGAAAGCAACAGCCAGGATGATGTAAAAACTCCAGGGAATAGGTCCCCAGTGGAACAGAGGATAAACAGAAGCCCAGTCCTGAACGGATCCCATTTCAGAAATGTGAGGTTCATCTGCATAAAGCATCCATTCGCAGAGAGAATAGAAAAGGATATCAGCGGCCAGACCGGCGGTAAACATCATAGACCCCCACTGGAAAGCAGTGTACTGGGGTTTTTCCACATCTCCCAGTTTAATAGAGCCAAAACGGGAAAATGCCATATAAAGGGAGCAGATCACGGCACCCAGTCCCATTAACAGATAATAGCTTCCAAGTTCGTCACCCAGGAAAAAACGGATAGATGCCAGGACACTGGCAGAACCTTCCGGAAACATCATAAACAGAGCACATAACAATGCAATACACCCAAATGGCAGTATCGTAGTAACCCAGTCAAGGTTTTGTAAAAAAGATTTTTGCTTCGGTTTCATGATCAGGACCTCCTGTTAAATAAATAGTATGTTCAAAAAAATAAAAAATCAAATCATATTGAACATGATAGCACGGATAAGATTAAATAGCAAGGTCTATTTTCACAGAAGTTTCACATACAGTAACAATTTTGTAAGAAAAAACTACTGTTAAAATTGCGCTTTCTTCGTTATAATAGTACCGTTGAAATTTAAGGAGGTTTTTATAATGTTTAACTGGAAAAAAGTTTCTCTGATCCTTCTTGCGTCAGCGGCTCTTTTAAGCGGCTGTACCAAGAGCAACATCGTTTCCCCTGACAGCGGAAAGATCGAAGGCGATGGACAGCCGGATACAGAGGTTAATAAAGATATCTCAATCGACTGGGAAGAAGTACGTTCAGATCTGGAAGAGCAGTACTTAGAGCCATATGGTCCATTTGCAGATTATGTAATGGACTTAAATGTGGCCTATGATGATGCAAGCGGTGTGCTTACGGTTCTGCTTCCTGTTACCCGCAAGACCACCAGCGATGTAGCGGTTGTTTATGCACAGGACGTTTTAGGAACCATTGGCGAGTCCGTATCTACCCAGAACTTCTATTATACAGCACCTGAGGAAAATGAAGACGGCTATACCACCAATTACGGAAGCTTCTTTAATGAACATGATGTAAAGGTACAGGTATTCCCTTATGATAAAGAAGGGGATGAAAGTGCTTATCTGGTAAATGATACCATTAAAGCAGGTGACGTAAGAGCCGTTGAGCCGGTTCAGTAAGGAGAAAAAATGAGACGTATTGACAGATACTGGAAACGCTGCGCAGCTGGTGTAATGGCAGCAGTTACACTGATGCTTGGACAGGGAGGAATGCAGTCCTTCGCCATGAATGCGCAGACCATTACTTCACCCAATAAGATCATTGTTCAGGATGAAACACAAAATACAGGAAGTCAGGCTAATACCAGTAATCAGACTGCAGTTTCCAAAGCAGAGGTAGTTGGTTTTGGAGAAGTATCTACACCTGTTACAGATTCTTCCTCTTATTTCGGAAAAGGAAAACTGACTCTTCTTGCCAACCATGACACAGCAGCTCAGCAGCTGGCAGCCATTATTGAGACAGGAGAAGGCGGTCTGATCGTAGTAGACGGCGGCTGGACTGACAACACAGATTATGTATTAAACCAGATCAAGGCGAAAGGCGGACATGTTCAGGCATGGCTGATCACACATCCGGACTCTGACCATGCAGGTGCCCTGGCGGATATCCTGTATAAGCATGCAGGTGAGATAACCATTGACGGCATCTACTATTCTTTCCTGGAAGACAGCTGGTATGCGGAAAAAGATGCAAATGTTGCTTCTATGGTAGCTTATATAAAAGGTGCATTTGCAAAGGTTTCCCCATCCATCCTTCACGGCGATATCGTAGCCGGACAGGTGATCAATGCCGGACCTGCAAAGATCCAGGTTTTAAATCAGGCTTATAAAGAAAACAATGACTTTGTGAACAACAGCAGTGTTGCTTATCTGGTTTCTTTAAATGGTACCAATGTGGTATTTTTAGGAGACTTAGGACGCAGCGGCGGTGAACATCTGATGCAGGATGTAAACCTGACTGCTTTAAAGTGTAAGATGGTACAGATGTCCCACCACGGACAGAACGGTGTAGACTATGAGGTATATAAGGCATTAAAGCCGTCTGTATGCCTGTGGCCGACTCCACAGTGGTTATGGGATAATGATAATGGAAATGGCGCAGGAAGCGGCTCCTGGAAGACCCAGGAGACCAGAAACTGGATGACCCGCCTTGGCGTAAAAGAATATTACGTTACCAAGGACGGGGACCAGGTGATCCAATAGACCAGCGTTACTGTTCGTGCGTTGCATGATCAGCAACGGAATTGTACAGTAACAGATCAGCTGTCTTTGTCATTGCAGACAAGACCGCTGTGATAAGAATAATTTCCAAGTTCGTCCAGCATCCGCTCAAAGGATGCCGGGCGAATATTTTTTTCTTCTATAACAGAGTTGATCATGTAATAGATAGATGCATGTTTTATAAGACACTGACGGAACAGATCAGGGAAAGAGGCCTGTGATGCAATGCTCTTATCCCATGGATTGCACCAGATCTCATGGCGCAGATTCAGGCTCCATACAGGATCTTCTACTACGTCAGTTACCATTTTGCTGGAAGCAATGGGATTTCTTAAAAACAGGGATTCTACAAATTCAATCCCGTTCTTTTTCTGGCTGTTGGGATCAGACAATGTCCTGCAGCCAAACCGCAGTGCCAGGATCGAGCGGTGGATTATCCCCGGAGATACCTGGTAATGATTTTTGCTGCTTAAAGGGTAGAAAGTATCATTTAAGCAGGAAGACAGAAAACGGGAGATGAACTGAGTCTCCATCCCATTTAAACAGATGGTGGCCGCCTGGTTGAACTGGGACGGCTTTTTCTTTTTGTATTTCATTAGTAATAAAGCGTCAATATCATTTTCCAGCTTGGCGTGCAGGCCATGACAGGCGGCTGTGGGGTGCATGGCGTCATAGTGGATGCGGCCGTACACATAAGGATGGCAGATAGAGTCACCGATGTAATGGCTGATAAAACCACATAGGAAAGCAAGGCCTTCTTCACGCTGCTGTTTGGATTCGATCTTTGCAAGCCGCGTAAAGGCGCAGCGGAAAAAATCATTTACATGGTGTTCGTGCATATAGGAGCCGATATTGCGGTGGTCTCTGTGGCGCAGGATCGGCAGATTGTAGAAAAACATATCAGGTCCCTGAAGACCAAGCTGATAGAGCCAGCGGTATTTTGCAATGATGAATTTTAAGTTGTTCTGAGGCATATCGTTGTATGCCTTCATACCGAGGATGTAGTGAGTAGTGAAGCCGGGCATGAAAACGCCTCCTTTCGTCCTTTACAGTATAACACATTTGTGGATAAAACAGGCATACAGCGGGAAAAAAGTGCATAAACCTCATAAAAAAAGAGTGCGATGAGGGGTACTGTACATGGTCATGCAAACCATGAACAGTAACCGGTGGGGTGTGTATGCAGGTTCTGGAAATGGTACATGGGATCGTATGGGGGCCGTGGACAGCAGGGGCATTTCTTGCTGTGGGAATGATATTGTCGGTGCGAAGCGGATTTTTTCAGATAAGAGGATTGAACGTATGGTGGAAAGCGACGGTCGGCAGTTTATTTTCAGGAAGAGAGAATACAAAAGAAGAGGATGAAAAAAGCAGACAGAAACAGTCAGGCAATACACAGGTGCGGTCCCACGGGATCACCCAGTTTCAGTCAGTCTGCACAGCTCTTGCGGCAACCGTGGGAACCGGCAATATAGCAGGTGTGGCGGCGGCTGTTGTATCAGGCGGGCCGGGAGCCGTGTTCTGGATGTGGATCTCTTCGCTGATCGGGATGGCAGCTGCTTATGGGGAGACGTATTTAGGATGCAGATACCGATTTAAGGACAGCCGGGGCAAATGGGTCTGCGGTCCCTTTATTTACATGGAAAAAGGGCTTGGGATCCCATTTATGGCAGCTGGTTACAGCTTGTTCTGTTTTTTATGTGCGTTTGGCATGGGAAGTATGGTGCAGGCAAATGCAGCGGCACAGACACTGGAATTTACCTGGGGGATACCAGCTGTTTGGGGAAGCGGTATTCTGGCGCTTCTTACGGGAACTGTGATCCTGGGAGGTATTAAACGGATCGGAAAAGCAGCCCAGTACCTTCTGCCGCTGGCATCAGGGATCTATATTGTATTTTCTCTGATCGTTCTTTTTTTATGTGCAGACCGTATACCAGATGCATTTTTCAGGATTTTTCAGTCTGCTTTTGGATTTCATCCGGTTTCCGGTGGTATAGCAGGCTTTGGGATCAGCCGCAGTATCCGTTATGGGATATCCAGAGGTGTATTTTCCAATGAAGCGGGACTTGGTACGTTAGCAATCCTTCATGGTCCGGCAGAACACACCTCACCGAAAGAACAGGGAATGTGGGCCATGTTTGAGGTGTTTTTTGATACGATGGTGCTGTGCAGCCTTACGGCCTTTGTTATTTTGTGTACTGTACCGAAGGATATGGAAACACTTTCTCTTACGGGAGCTGCTTTGGCTGCCGCCTGTTTTTCTGCAAAATTGGGAATAACCGGGGAGTGGTTTATCAGCATTTCCATAGTCGTATTTGCTTTTGCCACGATGATCGCCTGGTATTATCTGGGGCAGCAAGCGGCAGCGTATTTAAAAAACAGAATGGGGTTTTTAAGCAGACTGTATCCTGTTTTATTTCTGTCGGCTGTGTTTGCCGGCGGTCTGATCCGGCTGGAGGCAGTATGGATGTTGTCCGATCTTTGGAATGGATTGATGGCATTTTTTAATCTGACGGCATTATTATTTTTATCCGGAGAGATCCAGGTTCCGGATGCAGGGGAGAAGGGCACAAAAAAAGCACCTCACGCTTTGTGATGTGCCTTTTCTGGAAAAAAGTATTATTAAAAGGGAGGAGAGCTGATAAAATATACCAGCTCGAGTATTATGAAAAAAATCTTGTAAGCTTAGTTAGGTGTTGCATTTATGGATGAGTTTCTATTTATTTTATCCTTTTTCTCTGTCCCTCATCTATGACTAAAGTATAAAAAGAAAAGATGAAGAAATCATGTTCATTGTGTAACACTTTTTTGAATGATTTATGAACGAAATATGAATGACATTTTGGGGGAAATCAAGGAATTAAAAATCAGCCATCATATGAGATTGACAGCTGGAAAGTACTTTTGCTAGAATGACGTTGTCATTTTCTTGTGTACTAGTATAATCCACGATAATTACCGATCCCTTACACGCAGGATAAATTTTCATAAGGCGGACGCCCAAAGCTTCTTGTCCGCTGCAAGCGGGCAAGAAGATGCAAGGCGGAACTGTAATATAATTTAAAGGAAGATTTCACATATGACTTTAATGCAGATGAAATATGCCATTGCGGTGGCAGATACAAAATCCATGAATGAAGCGGCCCGCAGCCTGTTTATTACACAGCCCAGCCTTTCTGCGTCTGTGAAAGAGCTGGAAAATGAGATCGGTATGGAGCTTTTTAAGCGTACCAACCGGGGAATCACTGTGACGCCGGAAGGAGAAGAGTTTTTAGGTTATGCCAGACAGGTGGTGGAACAGTACCGCCTGATCGAGTCAAAATACATTGAAAAAGAGAATGTGCGTAAGAAATTCAGCGTGTCCATGCAGCATTATTCCTTTGCTGTCCAGGCCTTTGTGGAAATGGTGCGCCAGTTTGGAATGGACAAGTATGAATTTGCGGTCCATGAGACCAAGACGTACGAAGTGATCGAAGATGTAAAGAATTTTAAAAGCGAGATCGGCATATTATATCTGAATGATTTTAACAGCAAGGTGCTGACTAAATTGTTTACTGAGTTTGGACTGGAATTTCACAGGCTTCTTGACTGCGGGATCTACGCTTATATGTGGAAGGGAAATCCGCTGGCAGACCGGACCTCTGTTACCATGGATGACCTTCAGCCATATCCATGTCTGGCTTTTGAACAGGGCAATTACAATTCTTTTTATTTTGCGGAAGAAGTGCTTTCTACTTATGAATACAAGCAGCTGATCCGTGCCAATGACCGGGCAACCATGCTGAACCTGATGAAGGGGTTAAATGGCTATACCCTTTGTTCCGGTATTATCTGTGAGGAATTAAACGGCGGGGATTACTGCGCAGTTCCTCTGGAGTCAGATGAAGTGATGACTATTGGCTATCTCTGCCGCAAGGGAGTTGCCATCAGCCCCCTGGGCCAGAAATACCTGGATGAGATACGCAAGTATAAAAATGAAGATGCTCGTTATAGGTAAAACCTATAACGAGCTCTTTTTTTTGTGTATTAGACAGATAAAAAAAGACGTGCTATTATTTGTTCATAAACAAAAACAAACCAAAACAGTAGGTAAGTAAAGAAAAATAACGAATCTGTTTTTTATTCAGGAGGATAAGCACATGGGAAAGAAATCTTACAATGAAAGAAACTTTAAATTCGAGACATTACAGCTTCATGTAGGACAGGAACAGCCGGATCCGGTAACAGATGCAAGAGCCGTACCGATCTACCAGACATCTTCCTATGTGTTCCGTAATTGCGACCACGCAGCAGCAAGATTTGGTCTGACCGATGCAGGAAATATCTACGGACGTCTGACCAACCCGACAGAAGATGTATTTGAGAAGAGAATCGCAGCTTTAGAGGGCGGCGTTGCAGCTTTAGCAGTAGCTTCTGGTGCAGCAGCCATCGCATATACCTTCCAGAACCTGGCACATGCAGGTGACCACATTGTAGCAGCTGAAAACATTTACGGCGGTACATACAACCTGTTTGCTCACACTCTTCCAGAGTACGGCATCAAGACCACTTTCGTAGATCCATTTAACTATGAGCAGGTTGAGGCAGCAATCCAGGAAAACACCAAGGCGATCCATGTAGAGACTCTGGGAAATCCAAACTCTGATGTAGTAGATATTGAAAGACTGGCACAGATCGCACATGCACATAAGATCCCACTGGTAGTTGATAATACCTTTGCAACTCCATATCTGGTACGCCCGATCGAGTATGGAGCTGATATCGTTGTACATTCCGCAACCAAGTTCATCGGCGGACATGGAACCACCATCGGCGGTGTGATCGTAGACAGCGGTAAGTTCGACTGGGAAGCAAGCGGCAAGTTCCCGTCCTTAGTTGAGCCAAATTCAAGCTATCATGGTGTAAGCTTTGTAAAGGCAGCAGGTCCTGCAGCATTTGTTACCAAGATCCGTGCTATCTTACTGCGTGATACCGGTGCAACCCTTTCTCCATTCCATGCTTTCTTCTTCCTGCAGGGACTTGAGACATTGTCTCTTCGTGTAGAACGTCATGTGGAGAATGCATTAAAGGTAGTTCAGTATTTAAACAACCACCCACAGGTAGAGAAAGTTCATCATCCATCTGTTTCCAATGATCCAGAACAGCAGAAGCTGTACAAGAAGTACTTCCCGAACGGCGGCGGTTCTATCTTTACCTTTGAGATCAAAGGCGATGCACAGAAGGCAAAGGACTTCATCGACAATCTGGAGCTGTTCTCCTTACTTGCAAATGTAGCAGATGTTAAGTCTCTGGTTATCCATCCAGCTTCTACTACCCATGCACAGCTGACAGAAGAAGAACTGAAAGAGCAGGGCATCTACCCGAACACCATTCGTCTTTCTATCGGTACTGAGAATATTGATGACATTATCGAGGATCTGGATGAGGCATTTAAGGCAGTAGCTGGATAATAAGAAAATTGAAAAATAATATCAGCATTTTTCAGGCGTATCTTTTCGTAAGAGGAGATACGCCTGTTGGATTTTATGGTACAATGGGAAAAAGAAGCAGATAGAACAGGAAGGGGGAACTTTATGAATCAGCAGCAGCTCGTCAGTATCCGGCATATTGCGTCAATGGGAAGTATCCGTGAGGCAGCAGTGCTTTTGGGGAGAAATCCGTCTACACTTACAAGAGGACTTAAAAGTGTGGAAAATGAACTGGGCTGTCAGCTGTTTCGGCGGATACGGGGCGGCATGGTGCCCACACCGGAAGGAGAAACGGTACTTTCCTGGGGAGAAAAGATAGCAGAGAGCCTGGAAAAACTTCCAGGAGACAGACAGTGGTCGGAAAATGAGATTCGCTATCTATTATGTATCCGGGAAAATGAAAGCATCTGTGGGGCAGCAGAAACCTTATTCATTGCCCAGCCTTCCTTAAGCCAGGTACTAAAAGAAATAGAAAATGATCTGGATTTTGAGATTTTTAAAAGAGACCGAAGCGGTGCCATGGAAACGGAACAGGGAAGGCTTTTTCTGGATCAGTTAGAAGAAGTGTGGAAGCTGTGGAAGGCAATGAAGGATGAACTGGGAGAATTTAAAGAGCTGAAAAAGGGAACGGTTACCATAGGCATCCCTATGAACCTGGGGGCATGTATCCTTCCGGTGGTAGTGCCTGTGTTCCATAAACATTATCCTGGTGTGAACGTATTTATCCGGGAAAACAATTCCCAGGAACTGGAAAAAATGATGCTGTCCCATAAGGTGGATTTCTGTATTATGCATTTTCAGAAAGCATTGGAAAAAGTATGCTATGATGAATTTTCAGAAGATCCTTTTTATCTGGCAGTGCCGGAAAGCTTTCAGGCACAAGTGTCTTGGCCGGAAGGAAAGCCATTAAATGCAGAGGATGTAAGACAGTTAAAAAATATCCCCTTTGTTATGGTTGCAAGCAGGCAGAAACTGCGTCAGGTAGCAGATGAGATCTTAGGGAAAGCCGGGATCAGACCGCAGATCTGCTGTACCACAAAGAGTATGGAAACAGCCAAGCGCCTGGCAGCTGGGGGAATGGGAGCTACGTTTCTGCCGAAGTCCTATATGACCTTGTATTCCGGGACAGATGGGCTGAATTGTTATCCGCTGGATGAGGAATTAGGGGCTTCCTGGAAACTGGTGGCAGCGTATCCGGCAGATGAGAAACTTTCCAGGGCTTCCAGGGAATTTCTGCGGGTTTTAAGAGAATGTCTGGAGTAAAATACGGGGAGACAGCTGCACGGAATCTGAAAATAACGTTGCATTTTAACTATATAAAATCTGGTATGAAATGTATTTTACCTATTACAAACATTGTACTATCATAAAAGTATAAACAAGTATAGAAATAGTTACAGTTCAGGCAGGTGGTTTGGTGATCAAATCATATCAGAAAAGGAGAAGAGAAAATGAGCGCTATTTCACAGGCACAGGAAAAATTTGGAGAGTTGATCCAGTCTGAATTTGAGCGGATCGAACGGATGAAACAGGACACAGAAGTAAAAGATTTTTCAAAGCTGGATAAGATCATTGTAGGTATTCTTCCAGGAGACGGCATTGGCCCCATTATCATGGAGCAGGCAGTCCGGGTGATCAAAGCACTGATCCCGGAAGAGATCGCTTCCGGAAAAGTAGAACTGCGTCAGATTGAAGGTATGACTATTGAAAACAGAGCAGCCAGACTGCAGAGTCTGCCGGATGATGTGTTTGAAGAGATCAAAAAATGTGACGTTATCATTAAAGGACCGATGGTAACTCCAAGAGCTGGGGATCCGTGGCCAAATCTGGTATCAGCAAACAGCCTGCTGCGCCGCGGTCTGGAGCTTTTTGCAGCCGTTCGTCCAATCCGTATTCCGGATAAGGGAATTGACTGGACCTTCTTCAGAGAGAATATTGAAGGCGAGTATATCTGGGGCAATAAGGGCATCCAGGTAGATGAAAATCTGGCAGTAGATTTTAAGGTACAGACCAAACAGGGAAGCGAGCGTATTGCAAGAGCTGCTTTTGAGTTTGCAAGAAAAAATGGAAAGAAGAACGTGACCATTGTTACAAAGGCAAATATCGTAAAGCTGGCTGATGGAAACTTTATTAAGGCAGTGCGCAAAGTAGGTGAAGAATATCCGGAGATCGAGATCCAGGAGCGCCTGGTAGATGCTATGTGTGCAAAGATGCTGGATCCTGAATTCAATAAGGGGATTGAAGTAGTTGTACTTCCAAACCTGTATGGTGATATTGTAACGGATATTGCTGCGGAGCATCAGGGCGGACTGGGAACTGCTTCTTCCTCTAATATCGGTAATAAATATGCTATGTTTGAGGCAATTCATGGAACAGCGCCATATCTTATGAGCCACGGCAGAGGCGAATATGCAGATCCAAGTTCATTGATCCGTGCAGCTGGAATGATGTTAGCCCATATTGGCTATGCAGATAAAAAAGTTCTTCTGGAAAAGGCACTGGATGTATGTACTACAGAGCAGAAAGTGGTATTGACTACCTTTACAGAGGATGCAAGTGCAAAGGAATATACCGATTATATCATTGAAACCATTGAAAAACTGAAATAGATATTCATGGTTCCTGCCGGTGCAGAGTCCTTTTTTTGTAAATTGCATACCATGGTAGTAAGTATGAAATACAGGAGTTTTCTATGCCTGAAGCCTATATTACACTAACACCGGTCCACTGGTTCTATCTTGTGGGCGTGTTGGTGATCTTATTGACCATGATATTGCGAAGAGACACTCCACTGGTCTGCATTGTCTTTCTTTTCGGGATCGGCCTTGTGGGGCAGAGAAGTCTGGCCGGGGGGATACAGACCATTTTCAGTTCTATTATCTATGCCATCAGCGAATTTAGGGAGGTGATCGCTACCATTGCCTTGATAACAGCATTTTCTAAATGTCTGCAGGAGTTAGGAAGCGATGCCCTTCTTATAAAACCGGTGTCAAAGATCATGAAGACACCGGCTGTTTCCTGGTGGATCTTGGGCGGCATCATGTTTGTGTTTTCCCTGTTTTTGTGGCCATCACCGGCAGTTGCACTGGTAGGTGCGATGATTTTGCCGGTTGCAGTGCAGTCTGGCTTAACACCGCTGACAGCAGCTATGGCAATGAACCTGTTTGGACATGGATTTGCCCTGAGTTATGACGCTGTGATCCAGGGGGCACCGGCCATTTCAGCGGGAGCAGCAGATATTTCCACAACGGATATTTTAAGCAAAGGATGGCCGCTATTCTGGATCATGGGTATTACCTGTGTGTGCAGTGCTTTTTTGATCCATCGTGGAGCAATGACCGGTCAGAATGAGAAAAATGTGGATAAAATAAATATGAATGAGAAAAATGTGGAAAAGAAAAGGAAGGATCAGGAGCTGAGATCAGAATATCAGGGAGAAAAGAACGGGAAAACGGAAAAGAGAAAAAATGCTTCAGGGAATGCCATAATCCTGGCGATCCTTACACCTGTGGCTTTTTTGGCAGATATTCTGTTTATGTTTCTGCTTCAGTTAAAAGGAGGAGATGCTACCAGCCTGGTTGCGGGCACTGCGGTGCTTCTCATGTGCGTAGGTGCCGTTATGGAGTTTAAGGTAGCTTCTCTTGAAAAAGTAACAGAATACGTGACAGATGGATTTTTATTTGCCATCCGCATTTTTGCTCCGGTTATTGTTATCGGTGCGTTTTTCTTCTTAGGCGGTGACGGGATCAGTCATATTTTAGGAGATTCCTATGAGCGTGGTATTTTAAATGACTGGGCCTTATGGCTGGCACATCATGCACCTTTAAACCGGTATATGACAGCGCTGCTGCAGCTGATCATCGGCGGTCTCACAGGACTGGATGGTTCCGGTTTTTCCGGTCTTCCTCTTACAGGTGCTCTGGCCCGTACTTTTGGAACGGCCACTGGCGCTTCCATACCGATCCTTGCATGTCTAGGGCAGATCAGCGCTATTTTTATCGGAGGCGGAACGGTAGTGCCCTGGGGATTGATCCCGGTAGCGGCTATCTGTAATGTGGATCCGGTGGAATTAGCAAGAAGGAATATGCTGCCGGTCTCCATTGGACTTGTGTGTACGTTTTTTGCGGCATGTGTGCTGTTGTAGGAGGTTATCATATGTGCGGGATCGCAGGATTTTATCAAAGCCACTTTGACTATCTCACCAAAGAAGACCATTACAGACAGATACTGGAAGACATGGAAAAGGTACAGAAGCACCGGGGACCAGATGAGCAGGGCAATTATCTGTATTCCCATTTTGGGCTTGCTCATGTGAGACTGTCAGTGCGGGATCTGATATCCGGCCGCCAGCCTATCATTAAAAAAGCAGGAGATAAGACCTTTGGGATCGTATATAATGGGGAACTGTATAATACCAGGGAATTAAAAGAAGACCTGATGAAAAAAGGCTGGGAATTTTCTACCACCAGCGACACAGAAGTAATTTTAACTGGCTATATAGAATATGGACCGGATTTTGTAAAGCAGATGAACGGCATTTTCGCTTTTGCCATTATGGACCCGGTAAAAGACACGTTAGTGCTGTTTCGTGACCGCCTTGGAGTAAAACCATTATTTTATACCTGCTTTAACGATCAGATCATTTTTTCATCAGAGATCAAGGGCCTTTTTGCCTATCCGGGAGTTACGCCCAAGCTGGATAAAAAGGGTTTAAATGAAATATTCAGCATTGGACCTGCAAAAACCTACGGCTGTGGCGTTTTCAAGGATATAGAAGAGCTGCTTCCGGCACATTATCTGATATGCAATGCATCTGGTCTGCATACAGAATGCTACTGGAACCTGGAAAGCAGGCCTCATGAGGATAGCTATGAGAAAACGGTGGAAAAAACGGCCTTTCTGGTCCGGGATGCCATCCGCCGCCAGATCATTTCTGATGTGCCGGTGTGTACTTTTTTATCCGGAGGTGTAGACAGCAGTCTGGTGTCTGCAGTGTGCGGGGAAGAACTGAAGAAGAAAAATAAGCAGCTGACCACATTTTCCTTTGATTTTAAGGATAACCGGAAATATTTTAAAGCAAATGCTTTCCAGCCTTCTATGGACCGGCCTTTTGTGGATATCATGGTAAAATATTTAGGTTCTGACCATCATTATCTGGAATGTGATAATGTGACACAGGCAGATATGCTGTATACATCTGTGGAAGCCAGAGACCTTCCTGCTATGGCAGATGTGGACTCTTCTCTGCTGTATTTCTGCTCTCAGGTAAGCCGCACCCACAAGGTAGCCCTTACAGGAGAATGTGCAGATGAGATATTTGGCGGGTATCCGTGGTTTCACAAAAAAGAATGTTTTGAGGCGAAAACATTTCCGTGGACGATGGATCTTTCTGCCAGAAAAGTGTTGTTAGCCGATGATTTTATCCAGGAACTTCACATGGATGAGTATGTGCAGGCAACTTATGAAAAGTCAGTGGCAGAAACGCCCAGACTGGCAGAAGACACTCCAGAGGAAGCCCGCCGCCGAGAGATCGCATGGCTGAATCTGAAATGGTTTATGCAGACTTTGCTGGATCGCATGGACCGCACCAGCATGCATTCCGGTCTGGAGGCAAGAGTGCCCTTTGCGGACCATCGTATTGTGGAGTATTTGTGGAATGTGCCATGGGATATGAAAACAAGAGATGGTGTGGCAAAGCATCTTTTAAGGATGTCCGGAGCAGGCCTGCTGCCTGATGAGGTGCTGTGGCGCAGAAAATCCCCTTATCCCAAGACCTACGACAAAGCCTATGAAGCTCTGTTAGCAGGCCGGGTGCGGGAGATATTAGAAGACAGTACGGCACCTGTTTTACAGTTCTTAGATAGGAAAAAAACAGAAAAATTCCTGGAAAGCCCTTCTGACTATGGAAAACCATGGTATGGACAGTTGATGGCGGGCCCCCAGATGCTGGCGTATATGATCCAGGTAAATTACTGGATGAAGAAATACAATATTGAGATAGAGGTATGATCCATGCTCCTGCACACTCAAATCCGCATCCTACGTGATCAGTATAGTTATTTACAAAACGATGTACCAGAGGACATTTTGGCGGATGGGGCGTCAAATGCTGCTTTTTATTGGCTGCGAAAATTTCTGTCGCACCAGCTCAAGGAAATACTGATCCGCCCTAGATAAAAATCCGCCTTTTAAGGAGGCGATACTCAGATCCCAGCTGGGGCTGTAGGACTCATCAATGGATAAAAGTACCGGCGGATGGTCAGCGGAGGTCAGGGCAGCATATTCCATAGGCAAAAAGGTAATGCCTATGCCCTGACCGGCCAGATGCTGTGCCGTTTCGTAATTTTTCAATATCAGGACGATATTAGGGGTGATCCTGGCTTTTGCAAGAATAGCATCCGATACGTGGCGGATGCGCTGTTGTGGATGGAGAAGGATCAATGGTTCATTTTTTAATAGACGCACGTCTAAGACCGGGAATGGATAGCCCGGTTTTTCTTTTGCTTTCTGGATCAATGGATGCCCCTGGGCCAGTGCGATCACAAAGGGGTTTTCTGATAAAATTTCATAATCCAATAATGGATTTGGCGCCAGCTTTGGGGCATGGAGCAGAGCAAAATCCATAGCACCTGTAAGTACCTGTTCTTCCAGCTTTCCAGTGTTATCTTCGCGGATATCCAGTTCAATAGAGGGACTGTTTTTCTTAAATTCCGGCAGGATCTTAGGAAGAATAACGGTTCCCAGATGGTTGGTCGTTCCCATAACGATCCGTCCGGATTTTAGCTGCTTTATGTCACTTATTTCTGTCTCAAAATCGCTGTATATCTTAAGAACCTGACAGGCCATCTGATAACAGCGTTTTCCTGCATAAGTAAGGGTCAGTCCGGAAGGTGTCCGGTTGAAAAGATGGGCACCCAGGTTTTCTTCGATCCGCTGCAAAGACTGGCTTAAGGAAGGCTGGGCAATATAAAGTTTTCTGGCGGCTGCAGAGATGCTTTTTTCATCGGCTACTGTTTTAATGTATTCCAGTTCACGGCTTGTCATAGGGGAAAACTCCTTCGTATCCATTGCATAGGTAAAAATATATATCTGTTATTATATATATAGTATTTGCCTATAAAAGTAAAGGGGTGTATAGTTAAAATATAGCAAATGGATATGTCACCTGCTGGTGACTAGTATAATCCACGATAATTACCGATCCCTTACACGCAGGATAAATTTTCATGTGCAAGGAAGCTGAATGAGGCGATGCCGGTAGCATCGTCGATTGAAGCTGACGCGGCAGATGGAAATTTAGACAAGTGAAAGGGGCGGATAATTATTGTGGATTATACTAGACATGGGATAAAAGGAGAAGAATCATTATGGTAAAGTTATATGATGAAGGAATTTATCTTGTAAACGGCACAGAGATCGTACCTGAGTCTGAAGGAGCAAAGGTACAGGCTCTTACAGGAAAAGCTGCAGATAAAGAAGAAGCAAAGAAAGGCACTATGGCCTGTTCTATTTTAAGTGCCCACAACACTTCTGGGGACATGGAGCATTTAAAGCTTAAATTTGACGCAATGACATCCCACGATATTACATTCGTAGGGGTTATCCAGACAGCAAAAGCTTCCGGAATGGAGAAATTCCCTGTTCCTTATGTACTGACTAATTGTCATAACTCCCTTTGTGCAGTAGGCGGAACCATTAACGAAGATGACCATATGTTTGGTCTTTCCGCAGCAAAGAAGTATGGCGGCATCTATGTTCCACCTCACATTGCGGTTATGCATCAGTATATGCGTGAAATGCATGCAGGCTGCGGACGTATGATCTTAGGATCTGACTCCCATACCCGCTATGGTGCATTGGGAACCATGGCCATCGGTGAAGGCGGCGGCGAACTGGTAAAACAGCTGTTGTGTGATACATATGATGTGGCTTATCCGGGAGTTGTGGCTATTTATCTTACCGGAAAACCTGGACCTGGCATCGGACCTCAGGACGTGGCACTTTCTATTATCGGTGCAGTATTCAAGAAGGGTTATGTAAAGAATAAAGTAATGGAATTTGTAGGACCTGGTGTTGCTTCTATGACAACAGACTACAGAAACGGTGTAGATGTTATGACAACAGAAACTACCTGTTTAACATCTATCTGGCGCACTGATGAAGATACAAAGGCATTTTTAACAGCTCATGGCAGAGGTGATGATTACAAAGAGTTAAATCCGGCAGATGTAGCTTACTATGATGGCTGTGTTTACGTGGATTTAAGTACCATTAAGCCAATGATCGCCCTTCCATTCCACCCAAGCAACACATATGAGATCGATGAGTTAAATGCAAATCTGGGTGATATTTTAAGAAGTGTAGAAAAAGAAGCAGAGAAAGTCAGCGGCGGAAGAGCACCATTTACACTGACTGATAAAATTGAAAACGGACATTTAAGAGTCCAGCAGGGAATCATCGCAGGCTGTGCAGGCGGTAACTTTACCAACGTAGTAGAAGCAGCCCATGCATTAAAGGGAAAGAGCTGTGGAGACGGAGAATTCTCACTGGCTGTATATCCATCTTCCCAGCCTGTATTTATCGACCTGGTAAGAAAGGGATTTATAGCAGAGCTTATGGAAGCAGGCGCTGTTATCAGAACTGCATTCTGTGGACCATGCTTTGGCGCCGGTGATACACCTTGCAACAATGGATTAAGTATCCGTCATACAACCAGAAACTTCCCGAACAGGGAAGGCAGCAAGCCAGGAAATGGCCAGATGTCTGCAGTAGCTTTAATGGATGCACGTTCTATTGCAGCAACCGCAGCAAACGGCGGTATCCTTACACCAGCTACCGACTTAGACTGCTGGGGTGATGTTCCTGAACACGATTTTGATAAGACTGTTTATGACCGTCGTGTATACAATGGCTACAATGCAGCCCATGAGGAGGACAGCCTGGTATATGGCCCAAATATCAAGGACTGGCCGGAAATGAGCCCATTAACTGATAATATTCTCTTAAAGGTATGCTCCAAGATCATGGACGAAGTAACTACCACAGATGAGCTGATCCCATCTGGTGAAACATCCTCCTATCGTTCCAATCCACTGGGACTGGCTGAATTTACATTATCCAGAAGAGATCCTGAATATGTAGGAAGAAGCAAGGCAGTTGATAAACTGGAGAAAGCAAGAAATGCAGGTCAAGATCCGTCTGAGCTGGATACAGATCTGAATGGTGTATTTGATGCCATCCATACCATTTCAGGCCAGGAAAATGTAAATGAAATGGAAACAGAGATCGGAAGCATGATCTATGCTGTAAAGCCTGGTGATGGTTCTGCAAGAGAACAGGCTGCAAGCTGCCAGAGAGTGATCGGCGGACTGGCAAACATTACAAAGGAATACGCAACCAAGCGTTATCGTTCTAATGTAATGAACTGGGGCATGATCCCATTCCAGATGGTGGAAGAACCGGAATTTGAAGTAGGCGACTATATCTACGTTCCAGGTGCAAAAGCAGCACTGGATGGTGATTTAAAAGACATTAAGGCTTATGTGATTAATGCAGATACCAAGGCAGTAAAAGAAATCAGCCTGTATGTGGCAGATATGACGGCAGATGAAAGAAAGATCGTAAAAGCAGGCTGTCTGATTAATTATAACCGTGCAAAAAAGGGATTAAAGTAGTATCATATAATGAGCGAAGGAAAAAACAAGCGGCTGCGCAGCAGACATTTGTTTTTTACGAGCCATTAACGAAGGTCTCGCCTGCGCAAGCAGGCAGTGGAGCGCGTCAGCGCGGGAGACCTGAGTGTAAACATAGTGCCATGCATTTTTCGGTCTCTAAAAGGCAGGAAAATGTGTGGCAGTACCTGTTTGAAATCTGTTTATCCATGGGAGAACAGCAAACATAGTAAAAGATTTTGAGAGAACAATGAAAATCAGGAACAAAAAGATTCCAAGAGAACATAAAACAGGAGGAAAGAAAAATGGAGATCAAGAAACCGGCCATGGCAGGAACGCTGGAATCCAGTGACTGTCAGGTAACCGTAGAACCGGGAAATGGTTCTGTTGAGTTTAACCTGGAAAGTGCTGTGATCAATCAGTATGGCAACCAGATCCGCAAGGTAGTCCTTCAGACACTGGAAAACCTGGAAGTAAAGAATGTAAAAATTTCAGTGGTGGACAAGGGCGCATTGGACTGCACCATTAAGGCAAGAGTAGAAGGTGCAGTATTCCGTTCTGTTGACCAGATCGAGGACATTCCATGGGGAGGTGCAGTAAGATGATCAATGCAAATAAGAAGCGCTTAAGAAGGACCATGATGTTCTTAAATGCACAGAAACCAGGTCTGATCAAGGATCCATATATTTATAAACCAGACTCTATTATGCTGGATCTGGAGGATGCAGTTGCTGAGAACCAGAAGGATGCAGCTCGTTTTTCTCTGTATCATGCATTAAAGGAAATCAATTATCGTGGCTGTGAACGCGTAGTCCGCATCAACGGTCTTGATACCCCATACTGGGAAGAAG